>NZ_ANNO01000491.1:0-2798 GCF_000409565.1 Pseudochrobactrum sp. AO18b | reverse complement strand
GGATCAACTTGACGCCCGTGATAATGCGACCAAATAAAGAATCTAGAGCGAGCGCTATGATCCAATCTGGACGTAAACCGCTCTAGTCGTAAGAACCGAATATTGATCTGAGATAGGGCTCTCAGATATCCGGCACAGATTATTTGCGTTTTGCCAGCGGTACGAAATCGCGCTGTGCGTAACCTGTATAGAGCTGACGCGGACGGCCGATTTTCTGCTGCGGGTCTTCGACCATTTCTTTCCACTGGGCAACCCAGCCGATGGTACGGGCAACGGCGAACAGAACTGTGAACATTTCTGTCGGGAAGCCGAGAGCCTTCAGCGTGATGCCGGAATAGAAGTCGATATTCGGATAGAGCTTCTTCTCGATGAAATATTCATCGGTCAGTGCAATATTTTCCAGTTCCATCGCAACATCGAGCAACGGATCATCTTTGATGCCGAGTTCACCGAGAACTTCATGCGTGGTTTTCTGCATGATGCGGGCGCGCGGATCGTAGTTTTTGTAAACGCGGTGACCGAAGCCCATCAGACGGAACGGATCGTTCTTGTCTTTTGCCTTGGCGATATATTCAGGAATACGGTCAACCGAGCCGATTTCAGCCAGCATGTTCAATGCAGCTTCGTTGGCACCGCCGTGAGCAGGACCCCAGAGGCAGGCAATACCGGCAGCGATACAGGCAAACGGGTTCGCGCCCGAAGAACCGGCGAGACGAACGGTCGAAGTCGAAGCGTTCTGCTCGTGGTCCGCATGAAGGATGAAGATACGATCCATGGCGCGTGCCAGAACCGGATTGACCTTATATTCTTCGCAAGGCACGGCAAAGCACATGCGCAGGAAGTTGGAAGCCAGATCAAGATCATTCTTCGGATAAACGAAAGGCTGACCGACATGATATTTATAGGCCATTGCAGCCAGTGTCGGCATTTTCGCCAGAAGGCGGATCGAAGCAACCATACGCTGATGCGGGTCAGTAATGTCGGTTGAGTCGTGGTAGAAGGCGGACATGGCGCCAACGCAGCCAACCATAATGGCCATCGGATGCGCATCGCGGCGGAAGCCGGTAAAGAAGCGCGACATCTGCTCATGCACCATGGTGTGGCGGGTCACGCGGTAGTCAAAGTCTGCTTTCTGGGTCTTGGTTGGCAGTTCGCCGTAGAGAAGCAAGTAGCAGGTTTCAAGGAAATCGCCCTGTTCGGCGAGCTGTTCGATCGGATAGCCGCGATGCAGGAGAACGCCTTCGTCACCGTCAATATAAGTGATTTTGGATTCGCAGGAAGCGGTTGAAGTGAAACCAGGATCGTATGTGAAGGAATTTGTATTCTTGTAAAGCGGGCCGATTTCGACGACATCTGGTCCGATTGTACCTTTGCGGACCGGCAATTCGGTCGAATTGCCATTTAGCGTGATTGTCGCTGTCGTATTAGACATACTGGTTCCTTTCATCATCGCGCTCACTGCTCGTGGACAGCAGTAAATTTGGAGCATAATGCCGAAAACGGGTGTTTCGGTTTAGTCTTATGCATAGAAACATACAGTTAGGGTATTTTTACCGGCGCTGCCAGTTTGAAAAATATCCTTAAGCCGCTGTCACTCAAAATTCATGATATTTGTGAATGACGGCCTGCAAAATTTATGGCTCAAACTATCGTAAATGTTGGAGGTTGCAATGTGGAAATTTGCGTTTTTCTGAACAAATTTCTGTCAATTAGCCATTCTTACGACAGAGGCCGGTTTTTGAAAATCACACTCCTGTGTTCAGGGCGTGTTTGAAGCCGTATTCTCTTGAAAGAACACGGCTTCTGACAGGCTTTATACGGCCTGATCCTGAATACGTCCGAGCGCTTCTTCGCGACCAAGAACCACCAGAACGTCAAAAACGCCCGGTGAAGTGGCGCGACCGGTGAGGGCGGCACGCAGAGGCTGGGCAATTTTGCCAAGCTTCAGGCCGGTTGATTCCGCATGAGCGCGGACAACGGCATCCAGCGCATCTGCATTCCACTCGGCAGCTTCCAGCTTCGGCAATACATCTTTGAGGATTGCGCGGCCTTCATCATTGAGCAGGCTAGCAGCTTTTTCATCCAGCGGCAGCGGGCGGGAGACGAACAGGAATTTCGCACCGTCTGCCAGTTCCACCAGTGTTTTTGCACGGTCTTTGAGACCCGGCATTGCTGCAACAAGCTGTGCACGGCGCTCATCGGTCAGCAGAGCCTGCAGTTCCGCACCGCCTTCAATATAAGGCAGAACATCGATCAGCGCTTTGGTAAGCGTTTCTGAATCGCTGGCGCGGATATGATGACCGTTAATGGCTTCCAGTTTCTGGAAGTCAAAACGTGATGCACCTTTGTTGATGTCTTTGGTATCAAACCATTCAATCATCTGCTCAATGGTCATGATTTCATCATCACCATGGCTCCAGCCGAGGCGAACCAGATAGTTGCACAGTGCTTCAGGCAGATAGCCCATTGCACGATAGGCCTCAACGCCGAGCGCACCGTGACGCTTGGAGAGCTTCGCACCATCCGCACCATGGATCAGCGGGATATGGGACATTTTAGGCACATCCCAGCCCATTGCCTGATAAATAACTGTCTGGCGGGCAGCATTGGTCAGATGGTCATCACCACGGATAATATGGGTAACGCCCATATCATGATCGTCGACCACAACCGCATGCATATAGGTTGGCGCGCCGTCGGAACGCAGAATGATGAAATCATCCAGATCCTTGTTCGGGAAACGGACTTCGCCCTGCACATCATCAAGCACAACGGTTTCACCTTCGCGCGGCGCTTTA
>NZ_ANNO01000490.1:0-1596 GCF_000409565.1 Pseudochrobactrum sp. AO18b | reverse complement strand
CCGGTGCTTCCGACGGATCACGGTCACGCCAGCGACCGTCATAGCGTGGCGGGCGGCCTTCAGCACGCGCCAGTTCACGCATTGCGTCCAGTTCTTCCGGTGAGGCATAGCAATAATAGGCTTTACCGGCTTTCACCAGTTCTTCAGCAACTTCGCGGTGGCGCGGTGCGCGTTCCCACTGGGAAATAGCATCGCCGTCCCATGTCAGGCCGAGCCATGTCAGACCTTCAAGAATAGCTGCCGTTGCGGCCTCGGTGGAACGCTCGCGGTCGGTATCCTCAATGCGCAGCAGCATCTTGCCGCCGGTATGTTTGGAATAAAGCCAGTTAAACAACGCTGTACGAGCGCCACCGATATGCAGATAGCCGGTCGGTGAAGGCGCAAAGCGGGTAATAACGGGTGATGACATCGGTCGCTCCGTATCTGCGGCAAGGTTACAGGATCTTACGCTTATATCCGAATATATCGGCTAAAGAATGTAACTGGCCGCCTCTCGATTTCTTGTGCTGTTCATGTAGCATAGGCAGCACAACGTGCAAGACTTGATGCAAAAATCAAAGCGCAGAACCGGTGTTTAACGCCGCTCAATACAAGATTCCTGCGTGAAATGGACTGTTTTGGACGTATAATTGTGCAGCTGTCAGGTGCGGGGGCAATTCAGACAGCATGGCGAATGGTTATGGCGGTGAATGTGGCCATCAGGCAAGCAAGACTGAGTCCCGTCATGATGATGGCGGGTCAGGGAGCACGGCTGACCGGACGAAACATAGAAGCGGATTAACTGCCGAGCAATTCATGCTCGGTTTTGCTCCGGTGCCGGATGCAGAGATTATCCCCGATGATGGTGCTGTTTATAGCGGACGAAAGCGGGCACGGATCATCCGGCTCAATCTGCGGGAATATTGGCAGCGTTTTCTGGATGCTATCTGTGATGCTCTGCTGTTTGAATATGAACGCGGGACGGTTTTCCTGCTGCTGGCCGTTGCGAGTGGAGCAGGGGCGGTTCATTATTTTTCCCTGAAGGCCGAACCATACTGGATAGAGCTGTTTGTGCCGGCATGTCTGTTGGGCTGGCTGCTGTTTTTGTTGCGGGACACGCTGATAAGGCGTGTCAGCCTTGTGCTGATATTAGCCTTTATGACTGGTATGCTGGCTGCGAAATGGGAGACGCAGCGCTATGCAACGCAAATGCTTGGCAGTTCTGTGTCAACCACTCTGACAGCGCGGATTGTCTCGCTCGAACAGGAGGCTGAAGACAATGGCAAAGCCGGACGCTGGCGTATTGTTGCCGATGTGCTGACAACGGAAAAACCACATTTGCGCTATGCGCCGCAACGATTGCGGCTCTCTGCCCGTGATTTACCTGCACAGGCTGAAACCGGTTCTGTCCTGAAAGGAGCGGTGCGATTGCGTCCCCATGGCGGGCCGGTGCGTTCCGAGCAATATGATTTCGCATTTCATGGATATTTTCGCGGCATTGGCGGTAATGGCTTCTATCTCGGCGTGCCGAAACTGGTTGATGGTGAATTTGCCGGTGATGCAGTATCAAAAAGCTGGACTGCATCCGTTGAGGCACTGACCGGTCAGTTGCGGGCG
>NZ_ANNO01000489.1:0-1732 GCF_000409565.1 Pseudochrobactrum sp. AO18b | reverse complement strand
GAGGGGGCGGTGGCCGCAGCGCTGATCTCCGGCCAGCGGGCAGGGATCAGCGAGACAACCAATGAGGCGCTGCGCATTGCAGGGCTGGCGCATATTCTTTCAATTTCCGGCCTGCATCTGGCACTGGCAGCAGCAATTGTCATGGTGAGCCTGCGTGGCATTGCCGGACTATTCCCGTCTTTAGCGCTCTATTATCCGGTGAAGAAAATTGCCGCACTGATTTCGCTGTTTTCTTCGGGTTTTTATCTGGCTTTGTCGGGTGCAGATGTGGCGGCACAGCGTAGTTTTATCATGCTCGCCGTGATGCTTTGTGCGGTGATTTTAGATCGTAAAGCTCTGACCTTGCGCAATCTGGCGATTGCAGCGCTGTTCAGTATTCTTGTGACACCGCATGAAATTCTGGGGCCTAGTTTTCAGATGTCCTATTCTGCGACCGGTGCGCTGATTGCAGGCTTTGCATGGTGGAAATTACGCAAGAGACAAAGCAATGAACAAGCGACGCGGCAGACGACATTGGGGGGTAAGCTCAGGATTTGGCTTGGCGGGATTGCGGCGACTTCGCTTTTAGCCGGTACGGCCAGCGGGCTTTTTGCAGCCTTTCATTTTAACAATATGGCACCGCTTGGCATGTTGGGAAATGCACTGGCACTGCCGGTGATCTCGGTACTGATTATGCCTTTTGCGGTTCTGTCTTTGTTGGTGATGCCTCTGGGACTGGAATGGTTGCCTTTGCAAGTGATGGGGAAAGGCATTGAACTGGTTAAATGGATTGCACATTTTGTTGCCGGACTTTCCCCTGATCTGATCCCCGGCCTGTTGCCCGTGCCGGTATTGTTGCTTTGGACGGCGGCAATGCTTTCGGCGATGATCTTTACCAGTCAATTGCGGCTTATATCGCTGTTCTTTCTCGTGGCTGGCGGGATTGTACTGAGTATGAATAGTTTACCGGATATTATTATCTCGGAAGATGCCAGACTGGTTGCAGTCCGTCAGAACAATAGTCTCTATGTAAACCGAGCACGACCGGCTGCCTTCACAATAGATAATTGGCGCAAGGCCTATAGAATCCATGAGGTTAAAACGCCGGATAATAGCAGCGCGGCAGGTTCAGAAGGTTTTGTCTGTGAGGACGGGTTATGCAGCTTTGATCTGCAAAACGGGCAGGTGTTGGCCTATGCCGAGAACCGGCCTGCGGCAGATGTCGCCTGTACTATCGGTGATATTATTATTCTCGCTTATGCAGGAAACCTGTCTTGCCCCGATAGAAAAGCCAGCAATATTACAGGCACAGTAACGCAAAATGCCCCTGCCATCATCACCCGCCAGCAGCTGGCACTACGAGGCGTGGCAGAGATTTATCTGGAACCCGATAGCCGCAGATATACGGATACAGCACAAAGTCTTTTTCCGGTTATGCTGCAAAGCGCGACTATAAAGGCGCAAGTGCATCAAACTGGTTTGGCATATCGGCCGGAACAGGCTCAGGTCGTGTTTGCAGTGGGAGAGCCGCAACGACCATGGCACAGCTACCGCCTCTGGTCGCGTGCTGCCCGTAATCTGGAAGATTCGAAATAAGAGCCGCCGCATCTTCTTATGATCGTAGCTATTATGAATGCGTAGTCACAGCATAATAGTGCAGAAAAAACAGGCTTGTAGGGCGTTTGCTGTATTGTCTTGTCGGGAGACGCACTACTTAAATGACCCGTTATTGCCCATGCAAGAATATGCAGCA
>NZ_ANNO01000488.1:0-11864 GCF_000409565.1 Pseudochrobactrum sp. AO18b | reverse complement strand
TTTTCACCCCGATAGCATATTAGTAGCGGCGTACCAGACCAACCAGTCTGCCCTGAACACGCACACGGTCAGGACCGAAAATACGGGTTTCATAGGCCGGATTGGCAGCTTCAAGCGCAATAGATGCGCCTTTGCGGCGGAAGCGTTTCAGTGTCGCTTCTTCATCATCGACCAGAGCCACAACGATTTCACCGGCATTTGCAGTATCACCACGGCGGATAATCACTGTATCGCCGTCAAGAATACCGGCTTCGATCATCGAGTCGCCTTTAACTTCCAGCGCATAATGCTCACCGCTGCCAAGCATTTCCGGCGGCAGGGTAATCATATGGGTCTGGGATTGGATCGCAGAAATCGGCACACCGGCAGCAATACGTCCCATCACAGGGACACTGATACCGGCAGGTGCTTCAGATTCTGTCGCGGGCGCTGCTTTTTTAGGCAGTTCGGTGACATTCTTTTTGCCGAGATCGCCTTCAATGACACTTGGTGAGAATTTTTTCTGGCTGTTGAGACCCGGTGCAATCGAGTCCGGCAGACGCACAACTTCAAGCGCACGCGCTCTGTTTGGCAGGCGACGGATAAAGCCGCGTTCTTCCAGAGCAGTAATCAGGCGGTGAATGCCGGACTTGGAAGCGAGATTGAGCGCCTCTTTCATCTCGTCAAACGAAGGGGGAATGCCGCTTTCCTTCAGGCGGTCATGGATAAACAGCAATAATTCATGTTGTTTACGCGTCAGCATTATACGCTCCCAAAGCCTTTATATTATCTGCCGGTTACTGAAATTATGGTGGCAGATAATGAAGTCGTGCGGACTAAACGCATAACCGCATGCACGGGGCGCGGTTGCGAGAATCAATTTTTAAAACAAACCCAGAACGAACACTATATGTTCCAGTATTGTTCTGCAAGGCTTTAAAAGTGATTAATCCGATTGTTTAAAGGATTTCAGCGTATCATCAGGATCTGACAGCGATCACCGGCTTTGGCTGCCTCAGCAAAAGGCTCACGGATCAGTAGAGCATCCGCACGGGTAATCACGGTCAGCATGGAAGAATCCTGCACGGGCAGGGGCGTTGCCAGTAACTCGCCATCGCAGTTGCGGGTTAGTGCCGCGCGGGCATAATCGCGGCGGTTGCCATTGGCAGCCATGTCCTGTGCCAGTCTGGCGCCGGCAATATAGGTGGTCGCGGCTTTGCCTGCCAGACGCGCAACCAGCGGCGCCAGAAACACATAGGAACAAACGAGACTGGAAACCGGATTACCTGGAAGACCAAGAACGAGCAGGGGCGCTTTACCTTCGCGTTCCAGTTGGCCGAACATCAGCGGTTTGCCCGGACGCATGGCGATTTTGTAAAAGCCGAGTTCCACACCGCAATTGGTCAGTGCTTTATGCACCAGATCATGATCGCCGACGGATGCGCCGCCCAGCGTAATCAGAATATCGGCATCCGAAGCTGCAACATTGCGAATGGATTGTTCGATAAGTGCCAGATCATCCGGCACAATACCCAGATCATCTGCCGCGCCGCCATTGCGCCGTACAATTTCTGCGACACCATAACTGTTGGAGCTGACGATCTGATCTGCCGCAGGAACAGTCCCCGCAGGCACCAGCTCATTGCCGGTAGCAAGAATAGCTGTTTTAGGGCGTTTATAGACCTGCAATTGTGCGTGACCGGACGCTGCAGCTAAAGAGAGCGATGCCGGATCAAGCAGGTGACCCGTTTGCAACAGACATTCGCCGTCTTTGAAATCCAGTCCGCTGAAACGGATGTGACGGTTTTTGTCCACATCCCGTAACAATGTGACCAGATTGCCTTCCTGCAGCGTGTCTTCCTGAATGACAATCGTGTCGGCACCGACAGGCATTGGTGCACCGGTAAAAATACGCACAGCCTCACCGGATCGGACTGTACCGTCAAAGCCTTTGCCCGCAGCAGATTCACCGATGACTTTCAGTGTCACCGGCAGCTGTTCTGCATCGGCAAAGCGAATAGCATAGCCGTCCATAGCCGAGGCATCAAAGGGCGGTTGATTGAATGAGGCAAAGATAGAAGTAGCAAGAACACGGTCACCGGCTTCATGCAGAGCGACTTGCTCATGGCCGGAAGGCATTTTATCCGCCAGCAAAAGCCGCAATGCTTCATCAACCGGTAATAATGCCATGAAACCTACCCCGTAAAAATAAGAGCGATCTGTTAAGAACGCTGCCAGTCACCGGATTTACCGCCGGTTTTGCTGTCGACAGCTATATTGCCGATGACCATGCCTTTATCGGCAGCTTTTGCCATATCATAAATCGTCAGGCAGGCGACGGAGACAGCCGTGAGTGCTTCCATTTCCACACCGGTTTTGCCGGTGAGTTTGACGGTTGCACTGACCCGCAAACCAGGCAATGTCTCATCCGGCTCGATATCAACCGAGACTTTGCTCAGCATCAGCGGATGGCAAAGCGGAATAAGATCAGAGGTCTTTTTCGCAGCCATAATACCGGCAAGACGGGCGGTGCCGATCACATCGCCTTTGGCAGCATTGCCGGAAAGGATCAGCTCAAGCGTCTGCTTTTGCATCGTGACACAGCCCGAAGCCGTGGCAATGCGCACAGTCTCGGCTTTGTCGCCGACATCGACCATATTCGCAGCGCCGCTTTCATCGAGATGTGTCAGCTTGCTCATGGTTTACTCTTTGCCGGTCAGGAGTTTGCGGGTTGCACTGGCCACATCCTGCTGGCGCATCAGGCTTTCACCGATCAGGAAGGTGGAGATGCCGGATTTCTGCAAACGCAGGCAATCATCATGGGTGAAGATACCGCTTTCACCAACCAGCAGACGATCATCAGGCACCATGGCTGCCAGACGCTCAGATACTGCGAGATCGACTTCGAAAGTACGCAGGTTGCGATTGTTGATGCCGAGCAGACGTGACGACAATTTGAGTGCCCGTTCCATCTCCGCTTCATCATGCACTTCAATCAGTGCATCCATGCCGAGCGAAAAGGCGGTGTCTTCCAGCTCTTTAGCCATAGCATCATCAACGCTTGCCATTATGATGAGAATGCAATCCGCACCCCAATGACGCGCTTCATAGACCTGATAAGCGTCAAACAGAAAGTCTTTGCGTAGCGCTGGAAGGGAGCAGGCAGCGCGTGCCTGTTGCAGGAATTCCGGAGCACCCTGAAAGCTCGGTGTATCTGTCAGAACAGAAAGACAGGCCGCACCACCATTTTCATAGGCTTTTGCCAATGCAGGTGGATCAAAATCTGGACGGATCAGACCTTTGGACGGGCTGGCTTTTTTGATTTCCGCAATCAGACCGAAAGAACCGGCATCCTGCTTTGTTTCCAATGCTTTAAGGAAGCCACGGGCAGGCGACTGATCGGCAGCAGCTTTTTTCACGTCTGCCAGCGGCAAACGGGCTTTGGCTTCTGCAATTTCAACAAGCTTATAGGCTTCGATCTTTTTGAGAATATCGGTCATTTTATTCACTTGTCTTGCTGTTCGATACAGCAATCAGCTGATCGAGTTTGGCTTTTGCCGCGCCGCTGTCAATCGACTGTGCAGCAAGGGCAATACCTTCTTTGATATCTTTGGCCTTGCCGGCAATCACGAGTGCTGCACCGGCATTGAGCAGCACGATATCGCGATAAGCACCGGCTTCACCGCCAAGTACGCGCAGCAGGGCTGCTGCATTATGCTGCGCATCGCCGCCTTTGAGAGCGTCAAAAGCAACGCGCTTCAGGCCGACTTCTTCCGGTGTGATTTCAAATTCGGTGATTTCACCATTATGCAGCGCTGCAATATTGGTGGTGCCTGCGGTGGTCATTTCATCCAGACCATCGCCATAAACAACCCAAACATGATCGGAGCCGAGTTCTTTCAGCACTTTGGCGATCGGCAGTACCCATTCGCGGGAGAAAACGCCGACGAGCTGATGCTTGACACCAGCCGGATTGGCGAGCGGGCCAAGCAGGTTGAAAATTGTACGGGTGCCAAGTTCCACGCGGGCAGGGCCGACATGACGCATCGAAGAATGATGCATCGGCGCGAACATAAAGCCGAGACCTGCATCATGAATGCAGCGGCTGATTGTTGCCGGATCGGCCTCAATATTAATGCCCAGTTCTGCCAGTGTATCTGCCGCACCGGAGCGTGAGGACAAAGCGCGGTTACCATGTTTGGCAACGATCACGCCTGCACCCGCAGTCACAATGGCTGCACAGCTGGACACGTTATAAGAGCCGGACTGATCGCCGCCGGTGCCGACAATATCAATTGCACCGGCAGGTGCATCGACGGGGATCATTTTCGCACGCATTGATTCCACAGCGCCTGCAATTTCCGCAACGGCTTCACCGCGCATGCGCAGAGCCATCAGAAAACCGCCGATCTGGGCAGGGGTGGCGGAACCGGACATCATAATGTCAAACGCTGCTTTGGACTCCGCCTGAGTTAAAGGTGTGCCTGTAACAGCTTTGGCAATGTAGCTTTTGAAATCTGACATAGTGTACTCGAATCTTTAGTGAGGCTCCGCCTGCCTTCAAAGTGAGAAGGCGTTAGAAGGAAAGAGCCTGATCCATCAGGGTCTGATTGATTTTAACCGGATATTCGCTCTGCAGGCGGCCAACCAGCTGTTCCAGCAGGTCGTCACCAATGCGTGAGGAAATCGCATCGCGTGTGCCCTGTGGCAGGCTTTCCGCGCTGACACCGGCAGGCTCGGTTGTCTCAATCACTTTGAACAGGATCTGGGTTTCTTTATTGATGCCGCTTGCAACGCCTGTGAGATTTTCTGCGCCGCCGAAGATCTGCGCAACCGCAGCCTCTGACAGTTCAGAATCTGTAGCCGTACGGGTCAGGCCGCGTTTGGTTTGTTTTTCAACGCCGGCTTCCTGAGCAAGAACATCCAGAGTTTCACCGGCTTCAAGACGCTTGCGCAGCTCTTCAGCTTTGGCTGTCAGGCGCTTTGCTGCTTCATCCTGTTTCCACTCGGCTGCAACCTGATCTTTGACTTCATCAAATGTTTTGTCGCGGGCAGGTGTCACACCATCCAGCTGATACCAGATATAACCACGGGTTGGAGTTGGCAGTGCATCATTATCAATGCCCTGATCCGACTGGTAAACAGAAGTCAGGAAGGAAGGCAGCTGCGGCAGATCGGCAACCGGCTTACCGTCCGGAGCATTGCCGTTCACATCAACAGCTTCAACGGTTTTAACTTTGAGTTTCAGCTTTTCAGCAGCCTGCGCCAGCGTTGCGCCATTACCGCGTTCTTCTTCAAACGAGTCATGAACCGCATTCAGCGAGGTCAGCGCCTGTGTCAGAGCCAGAGTTTTGCGGATTTCCGGTGCAACTTCTGCTTCTGTTTTCACTGCTGCAGGCTCGATTGCGCTGACATGCAGCAGTACAGGGCCGAATGCGCCTTTTACAACATCGCTTGTGCCATTGGCAGGCAGAGCGAAAGCTGCATCAGCAATCACTGCATCCGGCAGATCGCCTTTTACAAATGTTCCGAGTTTAACATCTTCTGGCTTTTTACCGCTCTGGGTAACGAGATCAGCAAAGCTGGTGCCGGACTTGATTTTATCCGAAGCCGCTTTTGCTTCCTCTTCATTGGCGAAATTCAGCTGTTCAAGAGTACGCTTTTCTTCAGTCGAGAAACGGGCAATGTTCTTTTTGTAATATTCCTGAATCTCTTCCGGCATAACATCGGCTTCGTTGACAATGTCCTGCGCTTCAAGCGGCACATAGCTGACTTTACGATATTCCGGTGCGCGGTAATTGCCGAGATGGCCATCATACCATTTTTTCAGCTCAGCATCATCAGGTGTCGCGATTGTGTCGGCTTTTTCCTGAGTCAGCGTGATGTAATCAACCGTGCGGCTTTCACCGTCATAAAGCGCCAGCGCCTTGAACAATGTGTCCGGTGCGCTCATGCCGTCTGACACAGCTTCAACGATCTGCTGACGCAGCGCATATTTGGTGCGGCTGTTGAAATAGTCCTGCGCGCTCATACCGGCCTGACGCAGTACTGCGTTAAACTGGTTGTTGGAGAAGCGGCCGCTGGAATCCAGAAATGCCTGATCTTCACCGGTGAGACGGGCGAGGTGATCTTTCGACATGCCCAGTCCCATCTGGCGCGCCTGTTCATCAAGCAGAACGCCTGCAACCAGCTGGCCGGTTACCTGTGACGGAATACCGAGCGCTTTAGCCTGATCGCGGGTCAGCTGCTGACGCAGCTGGTTGGAAACAGCAATCACCTGACGGTCATAGGCCAGACGATATTCAGTCGGCGATACGGATGAGCCTCCGGCTTCCAGAACAGCATTGCCGCTGAAACCTTCACGGAACACATCTGCGATACCCCATGCTGCAAAAGAGAGGACGAGAAGACCGAGAAAGAATTTCGAGACCCATGATTTGGATGCAGTGCGCAAGCTGTCAAGCATAGAAGTACCTTTGTGGAGTAAACTCACTTTGTTAAATAAGGGGATAGCCGCCGATGATAATGCAGTCAAACGGAAACCTGCCTTCAGGGCACTAAGAACGAAAAGAATTGTGGCATTATTGCCGTTAAAGCCATGTTGAGCGATGCGTTTGGGGATTTGCTTTCAGGTCTGAATTTGCTAGAGCGGTTTCAGTTTTGGGCACGAACCGGCTCTGCCGCACCGGTCTAAACCGGCGAGGCCGTGTCAGAAGCCGCTATGCAATGCGGCTGAAATCATTGGTGAGGAGGGTGTAATGACCCCGGAAATACGTCCGCTTGTTGCGGGTAACTGGAAGATGAACGGCACCGGCGAGCAGCTGGGTGAACTGCGTGCAATCGCTGCCAATCTCAGCACGGATATCGGCCGCAAGTTCGACGTGGTGATCTGCGTACCTTCCACTCTTATTTCGCGTGCTGCGGCTACACCGGAAACTGATGCTATCGGCGTTGGCGGTCAGGATTGCCATGCGGCAGAATCAGGCGCGCATACCGGCGATATTTCTGCACTGATGCTGAAAGAAGCAGGCGCAAGCCATGTGATCCTCGGTCATTCCGAGCGCCGCACAGATCATCATGAGACCAGTGAAGCCGTTTGCGCCAAAGTACAGGCCGCTTGGAAAACCGGTCTGACCGCGATTGTCTGCGTTGGCGAAACCGCTGAACAGAAGCAGGCCGATCAGACCCTTGAAATCGTTGGTCAGCAGATCGCAGATTCGCTGCCTGAAGGTGTGACACCGGAAAATACCGTTGTTGCCTATGAGCCTGTCTGGGCAATCGGCACCGGCCTGACACCAACCGTTTCAGATGTGCGCACGGTACATGCTTTCATCCGCTCGAAGCTGATTGAGCGTTTCGGTGCCAAAGGCGCGCATCTGCGTCTGCTCTATGGTGGTTCGGTGAAGCCGAATAATGCTGTTGAATTGCTCGGCGTTGCTGATGTGGATGGCGCGCTTGTCGGCGGTGCCAGCCTGAAAGCTACCGATTTCCTCGCAATTTGCGACGCCTATCGCGTGCTCTGAATTTGAATAAATATCAATCCCTTGCAAGCATTCGGTTGCAGGGGGTTGGATTGTCGGATAAATCCGTGTAGAAAGCCGTTTCTACTCCTATAAGAAAGCAGTCCGGAAACCCATGCAAACCGTTCTTATTGTTATACATCTCCTGATCGTTCTCGCACTTGTCGGCGTTGTGTTGATTCAGCGCTCCGAAGGTGGTGGTCTTGGTATCGGTGGTGGTTCAGGTTTCATGACTGCGCGCGGTGCAGCCAATGCTCTGACCCGCACAACTGCAATTCTGGGCGCAGGTTTCTTTGCAACTTCGCTGCTTCTGGGCATTATCGCCATGAACGGCGAACGTCCGACAGATATTCTCAACCGTATCCCTGCCGGCAGCTCGCAGACTGCACCTGCAGGCGGCAACGGTATTCTGGATCAGCTTGGCGGTGGTACAACAACACCGGAAAGCACACCGGCACAGCCTGCCGCACCTGCAAGCCCGGTTCCGAGCTCCCAGTAAGAGCCGGATTTATGAATGATAAAAAGCCTCCTTCGCGGAGGCTTTTTTATTTTAAAGGTTTTGCAATAAAAGTGTTGCAGGCTTGCCATAGACGACGGGATTAGCTTGTGGGTAACATATTGCCCGTTGAGAGATCAGTGAGTTTGGCCTATCAGCAAGCAACCTGTTTACACCTCATCTTCGGCTCATCGTGCTGATGAGACATAAAAGAGTGTTTTGAGAAAGCCCCATGATTTCATCCCGTGTTCTCATCGCCGGTTTTGCCGGTTTGTGCTTAAGTTTCTCCGCTCTCACCGGTCAGGCTGCCGCTCAGACGGCTGCTGCGGCCGCATCAACGGATACGACGGCTAAAGCCGCCAAGCCGGAGAAGAAGAAAGCCACAACCCAGAAGGCTGCCAAAGGCAAATATAATATTGATCCGAGATATCAGGCACAGACAGTTGCCTTCTCGGGCTATCCGGTAGGGACAATCGTTGTCGATCCGGCAAAATATTTCCTTTATCTGGTAGAAACACCAACCACAGCCCGCCGTTATGGCATTGCTGTCGGTAAAGTCGGACTGGAATTTAAGGGCACTGGTACAATCAATGCCAAGCGTGAATGGCCGCGCTGGATTCCGACCGCAGATATGGTCAAGCGCAGTCCTGAACATTACGGACGTTTCAAAAACGGTATGGACGGTGGTCTGGGCAACCCGCTGGGTTCACGCGCGCTCTACCTGTTTCAGGGCAATAAAGACACCTATATCCGTATTCACGGCACGGTTCAGCCTTGGACAATCGGCAGCTCGGCATCAAATGGCTGCTTCCGCATGACCAATGAAGATGTCATGGAACTCTATGAGCGTGTAAATCTCGGAGCGACTGTCGTCGTTCTCTGATTATACCGACATAAAACAAAAGCCGGCTCAGGCCGGCTTTTTGCGTTTTTGTGAAGTAAATTTAGTTTTACAAAAAGTTTTTCAGGACAAGCGAATAAGCAGTGGCAATTTGTTTGTCGAAGCACTATCTGTTTGCTCAGAGCTGCGGAGCAGATTTCCGTAGCGCGTTTTCAACGCAGGTTTTGTAATTTCAGCACTGTCAGGAAAATTCCTTACGGTGGTGTTGTTGCGTGAAATTGGGTTTTACCAAAAAATCCTTCATGGATTTGACGGTTAAATGTTAAGAATAATGAAAAATCCGTTACGAAAGTCATTTTTTAGTGGCGGAATCAATCAGGAGAGTCTAACGACATAAGCCCATGGCGCGATATGTATTCATCACAGGCGGCGTGGTCTCTTCCCTTGGAAAAGGCATAGCTGCAGCAGCACTGGCGGCTCTTCTTCAGGCACGTGGTTACCGCGTGCGGATCAGAAAGCTCGACCCTTATCTCAACATTGATCCGGGCACGATGTCTCCTTACCAGCATGGTGAGGTATTTGTGACCGATGACGGTGCGGAAACCGATCTTGACCTCGGTCATTATGAGCGTTTCACCGGTCGTTCTGCGACAAAGCAGGACAATATCACTACCGGCCGCATCTACCAGAACATCATCGAGAAAGAACGCCGCGGCGATTATCTCGGTGCGACGGTTCAGGTTATTCCGCATGTAACGGATGAGATCAAAAACTTCATTACTGAAGGTAATGAAGATTATGATTTCGTGCTTTGCGAAATCGGCGGCACAGTCGGCGATATCGAAGCAATGCCGTTTCTGGAAGCCATCCGTCAGCTCGGCAATGAATTGCCGCGCAACACAGCCGTTTATATTCACCTGACACTGATGCCGTATATTCCGGCAGCGGGTGAGCTGAAAACCAAGCCGACACAGCATTCGGTGAAAGAACTGCGTTCGATCGGTATTGCACCGGATGTTCTGCTGATCCGTGCGGATCGTGAAATTCCGGAATCCGAGCGCAAGAAGCTTTCGCTGTTCTGTAATGTCCGCCCGAGCGCGGTTATTCAGGCGCTGGATGTTAAGTCGATTTATGATGTGCCGATGGCTTATCATAATGAGGGACTGGATTCAGAAGTTCTGGCAGCTTTCGGCATTGAACCGGCACCAAAGCCGCAAATGGAGCGTTGGGAAGAAATTGCCAACCGTATCCATAATCCGGAAGGTGAGGTTACTATTGCAGTTGTCGGTAAATATACCGGCCTGAAAGAAGCCTATAAATCGCTGATCGAAGCTCTGACCCATGGTGGCATTGCCAACCGTGTGAAAGTCAATCTCGACTGGATCGAAGCGGAAGTGTTCGAGAGCGAAGACGCTGCACCTTATCTCGAAAAAGTTCACGGCATTCTGGTGCCGGGCGGCTTTGGCGAGCGTGGTGCCGAGGGCAAGATTCTCGCGGCAAAATTTGCCCGTGAGCATAAAGTTCCTTACTTCGGTATCTGCTTCGGTATGCAGATGGCATGTATTGAAGCCGCGCGTAATCTGGCCGGTATCAAAGATGCTTCTTCTACAGAATTCGGTCCTGCGAAGGAACCGGTTGTCGGTCTGATGACGGAATGGCTCAAAGGCAATATGCTGGAGAAGCGTTCTGCGTCCGGTGATCTCGGCGGTACGATGCGTCTGGGTTCTTATGAATCCATGCTGAAAAGCGGCACCCGTATTGCGGATATTTATGGCTCGACAGATATTCATGAGCGTCATCGTCACCGCTATGAAGTCAATATTGACTACATGGAAAAGCTTGAAAAAGCCGGTCTGACCTTCTCCGGTCTGTCACCTGACGGTGTTCTGCCGGAAACCATCGAATATGCTGATCATCCGTGGTTCATTGGTGTGCAGTATCATCCGGAGCTGAAATCGCGTCCGTTTGAGCCGCATCCGCTATTTGCTTCCTTTATCGAGGCAGCGGTCACTCAGAGCCGTCTGGTTTAAGATCTGAAGCGGGCACTTTAACAGTGCCCGTTTTGCTTTTATCAAAAGGACTGGATATTGCGGTTTGCAATGTCCATATGCTGAAAATGAAACCGCACTGCGGTTTCTGCGCAAATTTACCTGCGCCGTTATTTATTGGGAAAAGTCAGGTACTTTTCAATTTTGAGGAACAGATATGACTGCCAATCCTGTTGTTGAGGTTAAGGCGCCGTCAGGCAATGTAGTGTTTTCCAACAAGGGCACATTGTCGATCATTGCCGGCCCGTGCCAGATGGAAAGCCGTGAACACGCCTATGATATGGCTGGTGCCTTGAAAGAAATGACAGATAAGCTCGGCATTGGTCTGGTTTATAAATCGAGTTTCGACAAAGCCAACCGTACTTCGCTGAAAGGTCAGCGCGGTATCGGCCTCGAAAAGGCTCTGGAAGTTTTTGCTGATCTTAAAAAAGACTTCGGCTTTCCGGTGCTGACGGACGTGCATACTGAAGAACAATGCGCTGTTGTCGGTGAAGTCATTGATGTGTTGCAGATTCCGGCATTCCTCTGCCGTCAGACTGATCTGCTGATTGCTGCCGCGAATACCGGCCGTGTGGTCAATATCAAGAAAGGTCAGTTTCTGGCACCTTGGGACATGAAAAATGTCATGGCCAAAGTGGTGGAAAGCGGCAATCCGAATGTGATGCTGACCGAGCGTGGTGCATCTTTCGGCTATAATACACTCGTGTCGGATATGCGTTCCTTACCGATTATGGCGGGTCTTGGCGCGCCGGTAATTTTTGACGCGACTCATTCGGTTCAGCAACCGGGCGGTCAGGGTGGCAGCACCGGCGGTCAGCGTGAATTTGTTGAAACACTCGCCCGTGCATCGGTCGCGGTTGGCGTTGCCGGTGTTTTCATTGAGACGCATCAGGATCCGGACAATGCGCCTTCCGACGGCCCGAATATGGTGCCTTTGAAAGACATGCCGCGTCTTCTTGAAACACTGATGGCTTTCGACA
>NZ_ANNO01000487.1:0-5736 GCF_000409565.1 Pseudochrobactrum sp. AO18b | reverse complement strand
GGGGGGGCTTTTTTGTGTCTCAGAACTTCTTGCTAAGGCTGACTTTGAAATTACGGCCGGGCATGGCAGTAATGCCGTCGCTCAGATAAGGTTCGTATTTCTTGTCAAAAATATTGTCGAGACCGATATCCAGCTTGGTATCTTTCATCATACCGCTTTGCGGTGCCCATGTCAGAAACAGATCATGGATACCATAGCCTGCGCTTTCAGGACGGGCATATTCGCCGCCATTCTGATTATGCGGTGTCTTGGACTGTCTGGCGACAAAAGTCCCTGTCCAGCCCAGCGTCAGATCATAATCAGGTACTTTCCAGCCCAGCGTTGTCACCAGTGTCGCCGGTGCCAGATCTTTGAGATAGGTGTTATAGCCATAGATATTATTCAGCGCACCATGACGGCTGCCATGCATTGTAGAGAAGGCCGCATCGGCAAACATATAAGTTGTGTCGTAATGGGCTGAAATCTCGATACCGGCAGAGTAGTAGGACGGCATGTTCCAGTAAGTGTCACCATCTCCGCGTTTTTCAGGCATGTTTTTAGTACCAAAGCGCCGGTTAATCGGATTGGTAACATGGTTATAATAAGCTGTTGCCCGCACTTTCAGCTGATCATCACTGGTGAAAAGCTGGTTGTGAATGGTTTCAACGCCAATCTGGAAGTTGTTGTTGCGTTCCACTTCAAGGTCACGGCTGGTGCGTGGCAGGCTGCTGCTGGCACTTTGTGTGGAGTAGAGCTCATCAATATTCGGCATACGCATTGCATAGGCCCAATCAGCAAACAGACGGAGATTTGAGGTTGCGTCATAGGTCATGCTCAGACCCGGTGTCAGGCCGTCATGGCTGACTGCGCTGTAATCATGACCGGCAGCAGGATTATTATAGGTCTTTGCTGCGTTAGGCTTGCCTGTTGATCGCACATAATCATAACGCAGACCCGGAATAATGGTCAGCTGATCGGTCAGGGCAATCTTATCAATCACAAAAGCGCTGAAAGTTTCCTGCTTGCCTTCAGGCATATTATACGGAGCAAAATAGCCGTAATTGTAATTGGCATTATTTTTGTAAGTATCGGCATACATGACAATATCACGGTTGTGACGCTGTAGCTGAATGCCGTAATTCAGGCTGTGATTAAAACCGCCAAGCGTGAAATTGGATGTGTTTTCCGCTTCGATCCGCAGGTCGGAATATTTGGATTCGTTCCACTTGCCGCCAAGCGATGCAGACGTGCTCACACCATCAGGGCGCTCGGCATAAAGCGATGTAAAGGCATAACTCACCATCAGGCGCGTATTGACCAGATCGCTGTCACCGGAAAATTTATGCTCAACGGATGAGCTGAAATCTTTCAGATCGCGCCAGGCGAGGCGGCGGCGGATCGCTTCATAATAACCGTATTTTTTGACATCACTGCCAATCGGTTCAACCTGTCCGCGAATAGCTGCGGGCGGACCCCAGTTCTCGCTCATGCCGTAGCTTGCAGTCGCTTTCAGCTCATGGCCGTCAGCGCTGGCACTGCCTTTGGCAGAGAAGGATGTGAGCTTGCTGTCGGAGAAATTATAACGCTCACCGCCGCCGATACGCATGTCCTCAGTCTTGCGCCATGTGGCGGCTGCAAGACCGTCAAAATTGATGCCGCTATAATTTGTGCGGCCATAAATAGCGCCGCTCTGTACCCAGCCTTTATTGGCTGTCTGATAGCCGGTCTTGGACCAGAGACCCCAGTTCTCACCTTCGCGCAGCATATCGGCTGCGTCTTTGGTTTCCATCTTGATAGTGCCGCCAAAGCCGCCATTCCCATATTTGATGGAAGTCGCGCCTTTTTCGATCTCAACGCTTTTAAGCAATTCCGGCTCGATAAAGACAGTGCCTTGATCGTAGCGCTCGAAATTCTTCTGCGCGCCGTCCATGACAATACGCACATCGGTCTGGCGGGCAAAGCCACGGATAGCAATGCTCTGACCCTGAATACGCACACCGCCGAGCATGGTCACTCCCGGTGTCTGTTTTACCAGTTCCGGCAGGCTGGCAGCCTGAACACGGTCAATCGTCTCGCGGTCGATGGTGACAATATTCGGGGCATCTGTGCCGTAGCTGCCGGAGCCGACTGTGCCGGTGCCGACAGTAATTGTGTTCAGCTGTAATGTGCCGGATGCATTATCCGCCTGCTGTTTTTCCGTTTGTTTTTTGGGCTGTGCCGTTTGGGCGAGAGCCGCAGGCGTAAGGTTCAGAAATGCAGCAGTGCTTAAAACCGTTGTTGTAAGAAAGAAAAGTGAAAATTTATGCAGGCATGAAAAATTGCGTGCACCGGTGGCAGAACCACCAGCAGCATAAGCAGACATCAGCGCAACTCCTTGGGAGGATGGTTGTTTAAGCTTTGTTAATAGATATGCGCTGCCATAGGAGGATTTATCGTATTTTGCAAATATGTAATTTAATAATTGAGTAAATTAATCATATTTAATCAAAGATCGGATTGATACTGTGTCCGTGTGGTTACAGCCGTGCTCTGGTACTGCGCGGTGTGGCCAGCAACAGATTGGTTTCACTATTGGTAATGCCCGGAACCAGACGGACACGACGCAGCACACTGTCGAGATCGCTCAGCGTATCGGCATTGATTTCGGCAATCAGATCCCAGCGGCCATTGGTGGTGTGAATTTCTGAAATCTCCGAGAAACCGCCCAGCGCTTTCACCACGCGTTCTGTCACATGGCCTTCAATCTCGATCATCATAATGCCGCGAACAGCCTGCTCAACAGTGTCCGCACGCAGAATAACCGTATAGCCGAGAATATGGCCGTCTTTTTCCAGACGCTCCAGACGGGCACGGGCAGTGGCACGTGAGACACCGGCATCAAGGGCGAGATCGGAGATGCTGCGGCGTGCATTATGACGGAGCAGGGTGATGAGTTTCTGGTCGAGTTCGTCCACTGTCTTACCATTTTGTTCATTTAACTGCGCAATCTGATAAAGCATCTGTGGAGATTTGCCAATCTTCTCTGTCCACTCTGCCAATGTTTCGTGGTTTTATACCGGAAAATCACCGCTCTGATTGTGCTTTGCAGTCATGGCGGCAGACAATTTACAGTCGTGAGGAACATATATGCATTGTAAGCTGATTGGTGCACCTGTGCAGGACGGAACCGGACGCATGGGCTGCGAAATGGGACCGAGCGCGTTTCGCGCCGCCGGACTGACACAGGCTCTGGAAGAGCTGGGTCATGATGTTACCGATCTGGGCAATGTGGAACCGGCTGCAAAACGCAATCTGACCCATTCCAATCCGGTTCTGAAAAATCTGCCGGAAATCGTGGCATGGATTGAGGCGCTGGATAAAGCTGCCTATGACGCCAGTGCTGATGGTTTCCCGATTTTCCTCGGCGGCGATCATGCCTTGGCTGCCGGAACTGTTTGCGGTCTGAGCCGTCGCGCCAAAGAACAGGGACGTCCGCTTTTTGTGCTGTGGCTTGATGCTCACACGGATTTCCACACGCTGGAAACCACCACAAGCGGCAATCTGCACGGCACGCCTGTGGCCTATTATACCGGCCAGAAGGGCTTTGAAGGCACTTTCCCTGAAGTGCTGGCTCCGGTTGATCCGGCCAATGTCTGCATGATCGGTATCCGCTCGGTTGATCCGGCAGAACGCACAGCGATCAGTAAGACTGAAGTGACTGTCAATGACATGCGTATGATTGACGAACACGGGGTTGTTGCACTGCTCAACCGCTTCCTGAAGCGCGTTGAGGAAGCCAATGGCCTGTTGCATGTCAGCCTTGATGTGGACTTCCTTGATCCGAATATCGCACCGGCGGTTGGCACCACAGTTCCGGGCGGCGCGACATTCCGTGAAGCCCATCTGATTATGGAAATGCTTCATGACAGCGAACTGGTGACAAGTTTTGAGGCGGTCGAACTCAATCCGTTCCTTGATGAACGTGGTCGTACAGCCTTCCTGATGGTCGATCTGATCGCCAGCCTTATGGGCCGCAGCGTGATGGATCGTCCGACCCGCAGCTTCGTATAAAGCATGATTCGGAAAAGTGGAAACCGGTTTTCGGATAAAATCATGCTGAAGCAAAAGGTTAGAGCGGATGGTGATTCAACTAAAAGCATCTCGCTCTAAGCTGAAAAGTTTACAGCCAAAGCGCTTCAATTGTTCCTGATGGGCATGAAGCGCTTTTCTTAGTTTAACAGGTTCCGGCAAGACCGGAGGGAGAAAACCTGATGCGTGACAGAACAACTTTGAACCTCGTACCATTTGTCAGTGTTGACCACATGATGAAGCTGGTTCTGAAAGTCGGTATTGAAGAATTCCTGAAAGAACTCTCTGCCTATGTGGAAGAAGATTTTCTGCGCTGGGAAAAGTTTGACAAGACCCCGCGTGTTGCTTCCCACTCCCATGACGGCGTTATCGAGCTGATGCCAACCAGTGACGGTGCGCTTTACGGCTTTAAATATGTCAACGGCCATCCGAAGAACATGAAAGACGGTCTGCAGACCGTTGCTGCTTTCGGCATGCTGTCCGATGTGGATACCGGCTATCCGATGCTGCTGACCGAAATGACCATTCTGACAGCGCTGCGTACTGCTGCGACTTCAGCCGTTGTTGCCAAATATCTGGCACCGGAAAATGCGCAGACCATGGCGATCATCGGCAATGGCGCACAGTCCGAGTTTCAGGCGCTGGCATTCAAGGCGCTGCTCGGCATTAAGTCCCTGCGTCTCTATGATATTGACCCGTCTGCCACTGAGAAATGCAAACAGAATCTCGCAGGCTTCGGTTTTGAAATCGTCACCTGTACCAGTGCGGAAGATGCAGCGCAGGGCGCTCAGATCATCACCACTGTGACCGCAGACAAGCAGAATGCCACGATCCTGACCGACAACATGATCGGCAGCGGCATTCACATCAACGGCGTTGGCGGTGATTGCCCGGGCAAGACAGAAATGCACAAAGACATTCTGCTGCGCTCCGATATCTTCGTTGAATATCCGCCGCAGACCCGTATTGAGGGCGAAATTCAGCAGCTCGATGCCGATCATCCGGTTATCGAAATGTGGCAGGTGATGAACGGTACTGTTCCGGGTCGCCGTGACCAGAACCAGATCACCTTGTTTGACTCGGTTGGTTTTGCGACCGAAGATTTCTCGGCACTGCGCTATATTCACGACAAGCTGAAATCCACAGGTCTCTATGAAAATCTCGATCTGCTGGCAGATCCGGATGAGCCGCGCGACCTGTTCGGCATGCTGCTGCGCTGCGAAAAGAAACTCGCAGGCGAAGCTGCTTAATTCGCGAATAAATCATAGAGACGGGCAGGGTTACTCCTGCCCGTTTTTGTTTGTGCAATCGCTGAATGCTGGACATCGCTAAAACAACGGAGTAATTGCCGCTCATGGCTCTGCATCTTGTAAAACTCTGTGTGGGATGTGATTCCCTTGAAGATCTGGCAGCGTGGATTGATTTCCGCCTTGAGGAATGCCGTGCAAACGGCGTGGTGCCGGAGCAGTTTCATACAACGCGAATGGTACCGAAACGCCAAGCAGAACTGCTTGACGGTGGTTCACTCTATTGGGTGATCAAGGGCAATATTCAGGCGCGTCAGCGTTTGCTGGAAGTACGCACTTTTACCGGTGAAGACGGTATCGGTCGTTGTCATCTGGTGCTGGAACCGAAAGTGATCCCGACTGTCTGGCAGCCACGCAGAGCGTTTCAGGGCTGGCGTTATAT
>NZ_ANNO01000486.1:0-5696 GCF_000409565.1 Pseudochrobactrum sp. AO18b | reverse complement strand
GCCGGGGCGGGCGGCGGTATGCAGGCTTTGCCTGTGGAGCTGCGCCGCGAACTGGCGGCGCTGGGTCTTATTTAATCAATAAACAATATCAGCGCAGTTTAAGGCGGATTGCTGTGCGTCCGTTTACATTGCCTGTCGCAATGCGCAGGGATGCTTCCGGCAGGCTGATACGACGGCTGCGCTGTGCATTGCAGACCAGAAGCCCTACAAATTCACGCGTATTCAGGGAGGCGCCGTCAGCGCGCAAATCGGCAAGACGGGCAGCAGCACTACGCAGGGCGTGGACGCTGAGCAAAGTGGTTTTGCCTGGCTTTTGTGAGTCGGATTCCACCGGATCAACATTGGTGAAACCAAACAGATTGAGCATATTCGACATTGTAAACCCTTTACACAATACTCATTGGGTTTGCAGATGGCCTGCCTGAACTATACCGGCGAAACACAAAGCCGGATAATATCGGATATTACGGTCTTAGAGCGCCATGCGCCCCATTGGGTGCATAAAAGGTCGCTCTAACACTTTGAAATTAGAGCATAATTTTAACTTAAACTGATTCAAATTTAAGAGATTATGCTCTAAATGGTGCGAACCGCGCGCATTAGCGCGCAATTGCATAGCAGCTGAAGTTCTTCTTCTTCAGGGCAGCACAGGCATCCCATGCGGCAGTTTTGGTGTCAAAACC
Organism: Pseudochrobactrum sp. AO18b; assembly: GCF_000409565.1. Taxonomy (NCBI): domain Bacteria; kingdom Pseudomonadati; phylum Pseudomonadota; class Alphaproteobacteria; order Hyphomicrobiales; family Brucellaceae; genus Pseudochrobactrum; species Pseudochrobactrum sp. AO18b. The sequence continues at coordinate 5,013 of NZ_ANNO01000486.1, read as the reverse complement.
AACAAAACGTGCACGGTAGAATGTGTTGTTGCCCTTGTTGAAAGTCTCAGTCATCGGGGAGGTTGCACGCAGGGTGCTGCCTGCCTGCTGGGCGGCTTTATTCAGCATTTCCTGTGCCTGATTTTCGCTAGGCAGGGAGCCGATCTGAATAGCCCATGCACCGGAAATATCAGCTGCAGCGGCCATGGCAACGGCAGTCTGTTGCGGCTGCTGCTGGCGGGTATTTTCCTGCGGTACAGCAATCGGCTCATTGCGCACAGCAGCAACAGGCTTTGGTGCCAGACCCATGCGGGAAGCAGCTGTATTGGCGGAAGCTGTGGTAACCGGATCAACATTCGGGATCGATGCCTTAGGCGTTGGAATAGCCACAAGCTGGGAAGATACCGGAGCAGAAGGACGCGGTGTCGGCGCTGCCAGAGCCAGCATTTCAGGCTGCTGGGCAGGAACCGGCTTCTGACGGGCGATAACTGCGCTGATTGCATCCTGTGCGCTGCCTGCGGAGCCGGAAGCATCGGCAACCAGAACCGGCTGGTCGGCACGTTCAGCCGGCAGCGGAACCGCACGCGGCAGAGGAGATGGTTCAGCGGCAACTGCAGGGCCTGCCGGAGCATCATTGCGGGCAATCAGCAGGGCATCACTGCCGCGACGCGACGGTGTTGCTTTTGGCAGATGTGCCTGAATAAGGCGGGTCATAGCTGCGTCACGGGATGCACCGCTGCTGCCGCCCATTACAACGGCGACGATGCGACGGCCGTCACGGTTGACGGAAGTGACAAGATTATAGCCGGATGCGTTTACATAGCCGGTTTTAATGCCGTCAACGCCTTCAACGCGGCCGAGCAGGCGGTTGTGACCATTGATGGTGCGTCCACGGAACTGGAAGCTGGAACGGCCGAAATAGCCGTAATATTGCGGGTAATGCTGACGCAGCGCGATACCGAGAATCGCCATATCGCGGGCAGTGGTCTGCTGGTTCGGGTTTGGCAGGCCGGAAGCATTACGGAATGTGGTGGAGCGCATGCCGAGACGACGTGCCTTGGCCGTCATCATCTGTGCAAAACGTGGCTCGGAACCGCCGAGATATTCACCAAGAGCAGCTGCAGCATCATTGGCTGAGCGGGTAATCAGCGCCATAATCGCATCTTCAACGCTGATTGTCTGGCCTGCCGGTACGCCGATTTTTGTCGGCGGACGGGTTGCTGCATATTTGGAGAACGGAATTTTGGTGTTTTTGTTGATGCGTCCGGCCTGCATCGCCTCGAAGACCATATAAAGGGTCATCATTTTGGTGAGGGAAGCGGGAAAACGCTTGGCATCTGCGCTTTCTGCAAACAGGGTTTTGCCGGTATTGGCATCAATCACAATCGCGGCATGACGCGGGTTCTTTGCTGCCTGAGCGGAACCTGTCGTGATGGTAAGAGTGAGGGCGCCGGCCATTGTTACTGCTAACAATGAGCGGGCCGCAATCTTGATGCCGGATGCGGCGTGACGGAACGCATGATACACGGTGACTTACCTACCTGGACTGCCAATTTTCAGGTGTGGCGCAAAGGACACGCCACGAACATTTCCGTGATCATATTGCCAACAGCCTTACCAATCCGTTTATAGACGGGCAAATCATGATCTTTTTTTGATTTTTATGATGCTTTTTTAGCTGGCGGGCATGTCTGGACGGTCATCCGATCTGTCTGCATCGTGTTAAGTACCTGCTAATGAATAAAAAATTTATGCGGTGTTTCTTTTCAAGCTGGTTTCAAGAAATTGTGAGTCTTACAAAAATTTTGCTCTGCAAAAGCGTATTTTCCTGTTTGTAACGCATCTTCTGTCCTGAAACTGTTAATAATCAGAGCTAAGGGACTGATGCATTATGGGCTGCAATTTACCGGCCCTGATGAGAGTGATTTGGTTGAATCACTTGCCAGTCTTCAGGCCGATCTTGAGACTGGTATTTAAAATGCAGAAACGGGGACAATTTTGCGTGCTTTATTAATTTGCCCCTGTGCGGTTTGCGGAAATCTTTTCTTAAATGATGTGTTTCATGCTGGTTTTTTCCTGCAGGCGCGATACTCTGGACGTGAATGAGGACGTGTCGGGCTTTGTGTTCTGCGGGGCTTAACATTGCCGCGTTTCAACCTACATAATAGGTCTACGATGTGTGGTTTCCCGCCATACAGCGTGACTTCAGAAAATACAGATACGATCAGGACGGATACGATCAGGAATGTGTGCAGCAGACCATTTTTTACAGGTTACTCCTTTTATGCAGGCCAAGTCTCCTGTGATGGGCAGTGACGATGGTGACCCGAAGGACCCGGGTAATGGTACGGCTGTTATTACGCGGACGAAAACCCGCTTAAAACGGCCAAGCCTGTACAGGGTGCTGCTGCTGAATGATGACTATACGCCGATGGACTTCGTTATTCATGTGCTGGAGCGTTTTTTCCAGAAAAACCGTGAAGATGCGACACGTATTATGTTGCATGTCCATAATCACGGGGTCGGTGAATGCGGTATCTATACTTATGAAGTTGCCGAAACCAAAGTGACGCAGGTGATGGATTTCGCCCGTCAACATCAGCATCCGCTGCAATGCGTGATGGAGAAAAAGTGAGGTACAATGCCAACATTCTCCCAAAGCCTTGAAAAAGCACTTCATCAGGCGCTGACCATCGCCAATGAACGTCATCACGAATATGCCACGCTTGAGCATCTTCTGCTTGCTCTGATTGATGACAGAGATGCCGGCGCGGTTATGCGTGCCTGCAATGTCGATATTGCGCAGCTTAAAAAGACTGTCACCGACTATATCGACCGTGAGCTGGATAATCTGGTGACCGGTTATGATGAGGATTCCAAGCCGACAGCCGCTTTCCAGCGGGTGATTCAGCGTTCGGTTATCCATGTGCAGTCATCAAACCGCGATGAAGTGACGGGCGCCAATGTGCTTGTCGCAATCTTTGCTGAGCGGGAAAGCCATGCGGCTTATTTCCTGCAGGAACAGCAAATGACCCGCTATGATGCGGTCAATTATATTTCTCATGGTATTTCCAAGCGTTCGGGTGTCAGTGATGACCTGGCCGAAGGCAAGGCGCATAGTGCTGAAGATTCAGCGCAGCCTGAGAATGAAGAACAGAGCAAAAAGAAAATTGATGCGCTGACCGCTTATTGCGTCAATCTCAATGAAAAAGCCAAGGCCGGTAAAATCGACCGTCTGGTTGGCCGCGAAAGCGAAATCAACCGTACGATTCAGGTTCTGTGCCGCCGCTCCAAGAATAACCCGCTTTATGTGGGCGATCCGGGCGTGGGTAAAACCGCGATTGCCGAAGGTCTGGCCAAGCGCATTGTTGACGGCGATGTGCCGGAAGTTTTGCTCAACGATACGATCTTCTCGCTCGATATGGGCAGCCTGCTGGCTGGTACCCGTTATCGCGGTGATTTTGAAGAGCGTCTGAAGCAGGTCGTCAAGGAACTGGAAGATTATCCGGGTGCCGTGCTGTTTATCGATGAAATCCACACCGTTATCGGTGCGGGCGCCACATCCGGCGGCTCGATGGATGCATCCAATCTGCTGAAGCCTGCATTGTCTTCAGGGCAGATTCGCTGCATCGGCTCAACGACTTACAAAGAGTTCCGTCAGTTCTTTGAAAAGGACAGGGCACTTGTGCGGCGTTTCCAGAAGATTGATGTGGCCGAGCCGACTATTCCGGATGCCATTGAAATCATGCGCGGTCTGAAGCCTTATTTTGAAGACTTCCATAAAGTGAAGTTCTCCAATGATGCGATCACTGCCGCAGTGGAGCTGTCCGCCCGCTATATCACCGACCGTAAATTGCCGGATAAGGCGATTGACGTGATTGATGAAAGCGGTGCCAGCCAGATGCTGTTGCCGGAAGCCAAACGCAAAAAAATTATCGGTATCAAAGAGATTGAAGCGACCGTGGCGACCATGGCGCGGATTCCGCCGAAAACTGTCTCCAAGGATGACGAGCAGGTGCTTGCCAGTCTGGAAAAAGATCTCAAGCGTGTGGTTTATGGTCAGGAACTGGCGATTGAATCGCTCAGCTCTGCGATCAAACTGGCGCGTGCGGGTCTACGTGAGCCGGATAAGCCGATCGGTTCCTATCTGTTCTCCGGTCCGACCGGTGTGGGTAAGACGGAAGTTGCCAAGCAGCTTGCCAGCACATTGGGCGTGCAGCTGCTGCGTTTCGACATGTCCGAATATATGGAGCGTCATACCGTATCGCGTCTGATCGGTGCACCTCCGGGTTATGTCGGCTTTGAGCAGGGTGGTCTGCTAACCGATGGCGTGGATCAGCATCCGCATTGCGTATTGCTGCTTGACGAAATCGAAAAAGCCCATCCGGATCTGTTCAACATTCTGTTGCAGGTTATGGATCATGGCCGCCTGACAGATCACAATGGCAAGCAGATTGATTTCCGCAATGTCATTCTGATCATGACCACCAATGCCGGTGCGGCAGATATGGCGAAAGCAGCAATCGGCTTTGGCTCCACCCGTCGCGAAGGCGACGATATGGAGGCGATCAACCGTCTGTTCACACCGGAATTCCGTAACCGCTTAGATGCGATTATTCCGTTTGGCCCGCTGCCTGTACCGGTTATCCATAAAGTGGTGCAGAAATTCATCATGCAGCTGGAAGCCCAGCTGGCTGATCGCGGCGTGACCTTTGAACTGGATAAGAAAGCTATCAATTGGCTGGCTGATAAAGGCTATGATGAACGCATGGGTGCACGCCCTCTGGGTCGTGTTATTCAGGAATATATCAAGAAGCCTCTGGCCGACGAGTTGCTGTTCGGCAAGCTCAAGAATGGCGGCACGGTCAAAGTCACAACCGGCGAAAAACCGGATGGTAAAACCGGTCTGGTAATGGATGTGGTGAAGGCCAAGCCGGTCAAGCCACAGAAAGAACAGCCTGACGAGGAGGTTGCGGAAGCCGCGGCCAAGCCGGAAAAGAAACCGGCCAAAGTTGCAGCTGATAGCAACTCTGC
>NZ_ANNO01000485.1:0-4720 GCF_000409565.1 Pseudochrobactrum sp. AO18b | reverse complement strand
CTTTTTTATTGGCAGAACCTATATGCTGAAAGCCGGATCAGCTCTTCAGCATCGTACCGGTTTTCTCTTTCAACGCATACCATGAGATGGCTTCTTCAAGAATATGCGGGGTCTGGCCGCCACGCTCACAGGCGCGGGCAAAGTAGTCGCGCAATTGCGGGCGGTAATCCGGATGGGCACAATTCTCGATAATCACGGATGCGCGTTCACGCGGAGCAAGACCGCGCAGATCGGCAAGGCCGTGTTCTGTCACCAGAATATCCACATCATGTTCCGTATGGTCGACATGCGGCACCATCGGCACGACTGAGGAAATCGCACCATTCTTAGCTACCGATTTGGTGACGAAAACCGACAGGAAGGCATTGCGCGCAAAGTCGCCCGAGCCGCCGATGCCGTTCATCATATGTGTACCCGCCACATGGGTGGAATTCACATTGCCGTAAATGTCGAATTCCAGTGCGGTGTTGATACCGATAATACCGAGGCGGCGGATTACTTCCGGATGATTGCTGATTTCCTGAGGGCGCAGCACAAGCTTGTCTTTGTAGCGGTCGAAATTACCGAAAACGCGCTCGCCGCAAGCCTGACTGAGTGTGATTGAGGAGGCCGAAGCAAAGGTGAGCTTGCCTGAATCCATCAGATCGAATGTGCTGTCCTGCAACACTTCGCTATACATGCGCAAATGATGGAAAGGACTGTCCACGAGGCCGGTCAAAACCGCATTGGCAATCGTGCCGATGCCGGCCTGCAGCGGGTTGAGTGACAGGTCGAGACGGCCTTTTTCCACTTCGCTTTCAAAGAAATGAATCAGGTGTCCGGCAATGGCCGATGTTTCACTGTCTGCCGGTTCAATCAGTGAAGCACTGTCCGATTGTTCCGTGATAACAATCGCTGCGATTTTCTCAGGCGGGATCGGAATATAAGGCGTGCCGATGCGGCTTTCACAGGACACAACCGGAATCGGATCGCGGGACGGGCGCTTGGTCGGAATATAGACATCATGCAGCCCCTCCAGTGCCAGAGAGTGGCTGAGATTGATCTCAACAATCACTTTCTTTGCCAGAATGGCGAAACTGGCCGAATTACCAATGGAAGTTGTCGGGATAACACCGCCATCTTCATTGATGGCAATGGCTTCAATAACCGCATAATCAACCGGCCCGATCTGATTGGAGCGCAATTGCTCAACAGTTTCAGAAAGATGCTGGTCGATAAACATCACTTCACCGCGGTTGATGGCGGCTCGCAAAGTGCGGTCAACCTGAAACGGCATACGGCGGGCAAGCACACCGGCTTCGGTGAGGATTTTATCGACATCATGGCCGAGCGATGCACCGGTGAGCAGGGTGATTTTGAACGGTGTGTCTTTAGCCTGCGCAGCCATGGCAACCGGCACGGCTTTGGCATCGCCGGCACGGGTAAAACCGCTCATGCCGATTGTCATCCCGTCTTTGATAAGGGCTGCGGCCTCGGCAGGTGTCACAACTTTATCTTGCAGGGAGGAATTGCGGATACGATCTTCTAGCATGGGAAACCTATATTCGAAGGATCTCTGACAGGGAGGAGCCAGAGAGTTAGTCGCATATGTATTGTATGCTGTTAATACGCAGTATCGGCGTATGGGCAGAAGTTGAAGATTAACCTAAACGTAAACTGCTCTGCCAAAAGGGCTTATCTCTTACCGGAGGCTTTTGCCAGCTTTGTCTTTGATAAGGTCATTCTGTCGCGATTTTACATTCATGTGTCTTGAACGGACTATGCATAACAGGCTTGACGATAAGAACTTCATGCCTGTTACGAATGACTGCTTTTGACAGCATTGCAAAGCACATGGGCTGGGTCTAACAATAATGTCATATATGCTGACATTTATATGTAAGATAGTTTCCCATGCCAGATCATCAGCCGCCTGTAAGCCAGTCTGCGCCGCAGTTACTAAAAGCGCATCATAATGCAGACGGCTATAATGCTGATGCCGTTTCATCCTTTGCGGAGCGGGTGCAATGGTTCGGACGTGGTGCGCGCAACATATTCAGCATACCGGCGCTGCTGCTGATCAGCTCTTTTATCGGCTTTTCCGGTCTGGCCATTGAGAGCGGTATTACCATGGGGCAGGCAGTGTTTATGACGCTGACGATCTGGGCTCTGCCCGCCAAAGTGGTTCTGATCGGTGCGATTTCCGCAGGTAGCTCTATGGCCGCCGCTGCATTGGCTGTGGCACTGTCCTCCGTGCGTCTGATGCCGATGGTTGTGGCCTTGTTGCCGGAGCTTAAAGGGCCGCGTTCGCGCAAGATCACTTTGCTGTTTCTCTCGCATTTTGTGGCGGTGACCGCATGGGTCATGGCAATGGAACAGTTGCGCCATATTCCGCGCGATCTGCGCACCAGCTATTTTGCCGGTATCGGCGTGACACTGGTGCTGACCAATGCGGCTGTTGTGGCGCTGATTTATCTGCTTTCTGCCAGTTTTCCGCCGCTGTTGTTTGCAGCGCTTTTCATGCTGACACCGATGTATTTTCTCACCTCACTCTGGCGCTCATCGCGTGAGCAGGCGGGTAAAGCGGCCTTGCTGAGCGGCTTGCTGATCTTTCCGGTGATGCATGCCATTGCGCCGGGCTATGATCTGTTGCTCACCGGCCTGACCGGCGGTGCGGTGGCCTTCTGTTTCCATCTCTATGTGCAGAATTTGCGCCGGAAAGAGGCTCAGAAAGAAGTGCTGTCATGAATTTCGTAAGCTTTGATACATGGTGGTGGCCGTATCTGTTCATCCTGATCGCCGGTGCGCTGGCGACGGATATCTGGCGCTTTCTCGGCGTGCTGGTTGGCGGCAAAATGCGCGAGGATTCGCAAGCTCTGGTGCTGGTGCGCTGTGTGGCGACAGCCTTGGTGGCGGGCGTGATTGCCCAGCTTATTCTCTATCCGACGGGAGAACTTGCGAATTCGCCGATGTGGCTGCGGGCTGGTTCTGCCATTCTTGGATTCGGGGCGTTCCTGCTGGCGGGGCAGCGTATTCTGGTCGGTGTATTGACCGGTGAAGCCCTGCTGCTCGCAGGACTTCTTATTTTATAATGCTCTGTGCAGAGATATAAGTCTTATAGATTAAAGGCTTGCGATAATCTTCTGACAGTTTTCAGCAAGAACAGCCTGATCTTCCATCTTGCCGGTATGACCGGTCAGGGCAACGCCTTCAAAACGCGGAATGACATGGAAATGTAGATGGAAAACGGTCTGGCCTGCCGCCGGTTCGTTAAACTGCATGACGGTGACGCCATCGGCATCAAAAGCCTTCTTCACCGCAACGGCTATTTTCTGCGTGGCAGCAACCAGCTTGGCCAGCACGGCACTGTCTGCATCGAGAAGGTTGCGTGAACCCTGTTTCGGGATGACAAGGCTGTGGCCTTTGCCCTGCGGCATCACATCCATAAATGCATAGACATCATCATCTTCATAAATCTTATGGCTCGGAATTTCGCCGCGCAGGATCTTGGCGAAAATATTGTCGCTGGCATAAGGCGTGGTCATGGATGGCTCCCTATTCAGATTGATGGAATTTACGGAACGGGCTGTGTTCCGTATAATAGCTGTTATTCATTTCGACTTCGCGGACCTCGCGGTGCAAATATTGCGCCACAGCATCACGAAAGCCGGGGTGGCTGATATAATGGGCGGAATGGGTGGTCACAGGCTCATAGCCGCGTGCCAGCTTATGTTCCCCCTGTGCACCGGCTTCCACTACCGATAATTTATGTGCAATCGCATAATCAATTGCCTGATGATAGCAGACTTCGAAATGCAGAAACGGGTGATCTTCGATACAGCCCCAGTGACGGCCGAACAGCCGGTCGCCGCCGATGAAATTGATCGCACCTGCAATATAGTGCCCGCCGCGCTTGGCCATGATCAGTACAATATCATCACCCATGCGCTCGCCGATCAGCGAATAGAACTCACGATTGAGATATGGACGCCCCCATTTGCGGCTGCCGGTATCCATATAGAATGCGTAGAACTGATCCCAGATGTCTTCTGTCAGATCGGAGCCGGTCAGCCAGTCAATGGAAATGCCATTGCTCAGAGCTTCGCGGCGTTCGCGCTTTAAGGCTTTGCGTTTGCGGGAAACAAGTTCTTCTAAGAAATCATTATATTCCTGAAAGCCATTGTTTTTGAAATGAAACTGCTGATCCTTGCGATGCAGGAATCCAGTCTCAGTCAGAGCCTGAATGTCCGGCATTTCAGCAAAGGTTACATGCGCCGAGGACAACTGGTTCTGATCAGTGAATTGCGCAACGGCACTGGCAAGCAGGCGGCGCAGTTCCGGATTATTCTCTGCGGTCAGCAGGCGCGCGCCCGTTGCCGGAGTGAACGGAATACCCAGCTGGAGCTTGGGATAATATTGACCACCGGCACGCTCAAAGGCTTCAGCCCAGCCGTGGTCGAACACATATTCACCCTGACTATGGGATTTCAGATAGGCAGGAGCTGCGGCCAGCAATACGCCCTGTTGTGTTTCAAGGCGCATATGGCAGGGCAGCCAGCCGGTATTTTCACCGACGCAGCCGGAATCTTCCAGCGCGGAAAGATAGGCATAAGAAAGAAACGGATTATAGGATTTGTTCGCAGTAATACCGTCTGTGGACGGGGCTGCGGAATGTTTGCCGGTTTCAGAAAATTGCGCCCATGCCTCAAGGCTGAAACCCTGCATGGAGCTGACGTTACGC
>NZ_ANNO01000484.1:0-9650 GCF_000409565.1 Pseudochrobactrum sp. AO18b | reverse complement strand
ATAGCAATCAACCATTCCCACCCGTTTTGTCATGTCTGGTTTTTACCGGCGCATCACACTATGCGCCGGTAAGATAGTGTTGCCTCAGGCGATTACGCTGTCGGGTATAAAGCCTTCAAACGTGATCTGCTGTGCATGCATGTCGCTCACGGCCTTTTCCTCTGCGCTACGCACTGTCCATGTGATGACAGGGCGGTTGAGCACGGTGCGGAAGAAGCTGATGAACGGATTTGGCAGATGGTGGAAATTGTAAGAAACAAAATCCACATCATGCGCGAGCATGGCAAAGTGCTTTTCCATATCGGCGGCACTTGTACCTTCTGCCGTCAGACCGGCAACAACACCCGGTGCATCGCTGCGGAAACGGCGGATGAGGTGATGGTCGAAGGACATGATCGCCGCTTCGCCCTGATAGGTTTTCAGCTCTTTGGCAACGGCGGCAACCAGACCTTCATCCTGACCTTCAATGCCTTTGAGTTCGATAACCAGCGGCACGCGTCCGGCAACCAGATCAAGCATCTGGCGAAGCGACGGAGCGTGATCCTGTGTGGTGCCGATGGTCAGTGACTGAGCCTCGGCCAGTGTCAGATCACAAATGCGGCCTTCGCGGCCGGCAAGGCGATCCAGCACATCATCATGAAACACGATGACTTCACCGTCTTTGGTCAGATGCACGTCGCATTCAATGGCATAATTGCCTGCAATGGATGCACTGAAGGCCGGAAGAGTGTTCTCCCAGACCTTTTTATTCATATCGTGCAACCCGCGATGGGCAATCGGCCGGCGGGTGAGCCATTTCAGTTCATCACGAGGCGCAGCGCTCATAATCAGGCAACCTCAATCACGGCTTCGATTTCAACCGGCGCATTCAGCGGCAGACCAGCCATGCCAACTGCGGAGCGGGCATGTTTGCCTGCATCGCCGAGAACGTCGATGAACAGCTGCGAACCGCCATTGGCAACAATGTGCTGATCGGTGAAATCAACAACAGACGCAACAAATACAGTGATTTTGACAATGCGCTTGATGCGGGAAAGATCGCCGCCAAGAGCCGCTTTTGCCTGCGACAGCACATTGATAGCGCAATATTTTGCTGCTTCCTGCGCCTGTTCAATGGTCAGGTCGCGGCCAACCAGACCGGTGGAAACGAGTTTGCCGTCTTTCAGGGGCAGTTGGCCGGAGGTGAACAGCAGATTGCCGCTCTGGGAAAAAGGCAGATAGGCTGCAGCCGGTGCTGCGGATTCTGGAATTGAAATGCCGAGATCTTTGAGGCGGGTTTCGATTGTCGAGGTCATGGCGCTCTTTCCGGTTTTATTTTATCGTCACATCAGAGTGGACGGCAAACAATAAGGTCATTTTGGGGCGGTTTATATTCCGCAGGGATTCTTTAACAGTTTGCCCTTCATTGTCGGTTCCGAATGTCGGCCCTGAATTGTTGGGATGAATGTTTATGCCTGATCTGTGTGTTTTAGGTGTCATGCATATACAAAAATAAAGTTCAAACTGACAGAATCAGTGGAGCATAGCAAAAGCTGTGATTTTTGCCTCGCTTCCGCCATGAGTTATTTTAACATGGCGATAAATTTATCGGAGAATCTTTATGCGTTTTTTGCAGGCCCCCATTTTGCAGGCCCTTGTGTTCGGATCTGGTTTTGTTGTTCCTGCAGTGCTGAGCACAGCAGCTTATGCAGGAAGCACACTTCTGCCGCATCGCGCAGTTTATGATCTGACACTGGAACGCGCCGATGAAAAATCCGGCATTGCCGGTGTAACCGGACGTATGGTCTATGAGTTCAACGGCTCGGCCTGCGAAGGCTATACAACGAATTTCCGCTTCGTGACCCGTATCGATATGGAAGGGCAGGATCAGCGGGTTACAGATCAGCAGACCACTACTTTTGAAGCCGGAGACGGCAGCCGCTTCCGTTTCGTCAATAAAACCTTTGTCGATAAAGAGCTGATTAAAGAAGTGCGCGGGAATGCGGCGCTTGGCGACAAGCAGATGGATGTGGCACTGACCAAGCCTGAAAAACAGGATTTGAAACTGGCACTCTCGCAGTTTCCGACCCGTCATATGGAAGAACTGCTTGTTCGCGCGCAAAAGGGCGACACCTTTTATCAGACGACAATTTTTGACGGTTCCGATGATGCCAATAAGATTATGGCGACCACAGCCGTGATCGGGAAAGGGCAGGTGCTGCCTGAAGACACCGAGACCAAAGTCATGGGTGAGGTGGCCAAACAAGAGAGTTGGCCTGTGACCGTCGCTTATTTTGATGATGAAGAGAGCGACGAAGGGCTGCCGGTCTATCGCGTGAATTTCAAACTCTACCGCAACGGCGTAACCCGTGATCTGAACATGGATTACGGTGATTTTTCCATGAAAGGCACCTTGGTCAATCTGGAAATGTTTAAACCGGCAGCGGCGGCAACCTGCGAATAATCCGGCATAACTCTACAGGTTTCGATGACAAGGCGGCATTTCCGGAAACGGATTTGCCGCTTTTTTCATTTTATTGAATTTCCGTGCCTTGTATTCTGTAGTCTTGACTATAAATATCTCTGTGACTGAGATTGATCCGTGCGTGCTGTGGTGGCGCGGATAATTTTTACAAGCAAAGGTATTATAATGTCCGATCTTTTTTCCTCCTATGATCTCAATGGCCTGCCGCTTAAAAACCGTGTGGTGATGGCGCCTATGACACGTGCACGCGCAATTGATACGGTGCCGAACAGCGACACGGCATTATATTATGCCCAGCGTGCCGGAGCAGGCCTGATTGTGAGTGAAGGAACACCGATCTCTGATGAGGGGCGCGGCTATCTCTATACGCCCGGTGTATATTCTGCCGAGCAGGTTGAGGGCTGGAAAAAAGTAACGGATGCCGTTCATTCGCAGGGTGGTAAAATCTTCTCACAAATCTGGCATGTCGGACGTGTTTCCCATGTTTCCGTACAAAAGAACGGCATTGCGCCTGTCGCGCCGGTTGCTGAAATTGCAAAAGACTCAAATGTTTTCGCGCTTGGTGAGGGCGGAACACCGGGGCTGGTTGCACCCAGCGCACCGCGTGCATTGAATGCTGACGATATTGCCCGCATTACCGGAGAATTTGCCGATGCTGCAGAGAATGCCGTTAAAGCCGGTTTTGATGGTGTCGAAATTCACGGTGCAAATGGCTATCTGATTGAGCAGTTCATCAATGCCGGTTTCAATAAGCGTGAAGATGGCTATGGCGGCGCGACAATTGCCGGACGTATCCGCTTTGCGCTGGAGGTTGTTGATGCGGCCGTTGCACGTATCGGCTCTGACCGTGTTGGTATTCGCCTGACACCTTTCAGCCGTCTGTTTGATCTTCATGCTTTTGACGGGGAGGAAGAAACATGGCTGACATTGGCTGCCGGGTTGTCTGCCCGCAAACTGGCTTATATTCATATCGGCAATGCCGGTGGTTTGCTGGCAAAAGAAGAAGGCCGCAATTTCCTGAAGAAGTTCCGTGAGGTTTATCAGGGCACACTGATCTTTGCCGGCGGATATACGCAGGAAACGGCTGAGCGTGTTCTCGATGAAGGGCTTACAGATCTGGTGGCTTTCGGTCGGCCATATATCTCAAATCCTGATCTGGCCGAGCGTATGCAGCGCGGCTGGCCGCTGGCACCGGCCGATCACACAACTTTCTATGGCGGTGCGCAAAAGGGTTATACCGATTATCCGGCCTATGAAGCTGTTTAAACGCAGATAAGGGCAGGGATGTTTCCGCCGCAGAACAAGAGTTCCGGCGGGAATGTCCCTGTGCTATAGTCTTATGGCTGTGTAATATCTGATAATGAAGGCTGCGATCCGGCTTCCGGCGGTTTTTGACCGTTCAGGGCTTGCATTTTCTTCATTCATCGTTTACCAGCCGCATTATTCCACACACGGGATTTGGGTTATGGGCGGGAGAAATCCGCACAACGCCTCCGGTGGCACATTTGTGCCTCAGCCCGTGGAGGTTCAACCGGAAAAGGAAAATACAATGGCATTGCCTGATTTCAGCATGCGCCAGCTTCTGGAAGCTGGTGTTCACTTCGGTCACCAGACACATCGCTGGAACCCGAAAATGGCACCTTTCATCTATGGTGCACGTAACAACATCCACATTCTTGACCTGGCTCAGACCGTTCCTCTGCTGCACAATGCGCTGAAGGTTGTTTCTGATACTGTTGCTCGTGGCGGCCGCGTTCTGTTCGTTGGCACCAAGCGTCAGGCTTCGGAAATCATTGCTGACGCTGCTGGCCGTTCGGCTCAGTATTACGTCAACTCCCGCTGGCTCGGCGGCATGATGACCAACTGGAAAACCATTTCCAACTCGATCCAGCGTCTGCGCAAGCTTGACGAACTGCTGTCGAGCGAAGCTCAGGGCTATTCCAAAAAGGAACGCCTGACTCTGGAACGCGAACGCGAAAAGCTGGACCGCGCTCTCGGTGGTATCAAGGATATGGGCGGCGTTCCTGACCTGATGTTCATCGTCGACACCAACAAGGAATCGATTGCAATTCAGGAAGCCAAGCGTCTTGGTATCCCTGTTGTTGCTGTTATCGACAGCAACTGTAATCCAGACCAGATCGATTTCCCGATCCCAGGTAACGATGATGCTGCTCGCGCAATCTCGCTCTATTGCGATCTGATTGCTAAAGCTGCTCTGGACGGCATTATGCGTCAGCAGGGCGCTCTGGGCATCGATATCGGTGCGCAGGCTGAAGCTCCTGTTGAGCCAGCTCTGGAAGCTGCTGAAAACGCTTAATTCGTTTTCTTGTCTGCCGGATCTGTTTTCAGATCCGGCAGATATTTTGCTTAAAAGACACAATTTGCCGTGTTTGCAGAGCTTCAAAAAACTGAAGTTTTAAACCGGTAAATATCTGAAACGGGTGAGTCGTTTCTGATTCCGTCCGCGAACGGTGAAATCTGTGTCTTATCCAATTTGAGCCTTTTCGGCTCCTGCTATCCCGTATGTATACAGTTGACGTTTTGCAGAAATTGCAACGCGGGCTGTAATGATTAATCGGTCATTGGATAAAAGACAGGTCCGCTGTCTGAACAATGATCCATAGCGGGCATGCCGCTTTGCCGGATGTCTGCTGCTTTCTCTGAGAGGCGACAATGAGCATTACCGCAGCAATGGTTAAAGAACTTCGTGAACTCAGCGGCGCAGGCATGATGGACTGCAAGACCGCTCTGAACGAAAATAATGGCGATATGGAAGCTGCCATGGACTGGCTGCGCAAGAAGGGTATCGCTAAAGCTGACAAGAAAGCCGGCCGTACAGCTGCTGAAGGTCTGGTAAGCGTTGCCAGCGAAGGCAAAAAAGCTGTTGTTGTTGAGGTTAACTCCGAAACAGACTTCGTTGCCCGTAATGCTGCTTTCCAGGAAATCGTTCTGAACGTAACCAAGGTTGCTCTGGGCACCGACGGTTCGACTGATGCCGTTGCAAACGCAACCTATCCGGGTTCGGAAAAGACTGTAACTGACACTATTAAAGATGCTGTTGGCACCATCGGTGAAAACATGGCATTCCGTCGTTCCGCTGCTCTGAGCGTGGAAAATGGTGTTGTTGCTTCTTACATCCACAACGGCGTTGCAGACGGCCTCGGCAAGCTGGGCGTTCTGGTTGCTATCGAAACAACCGGTGATGCAGAAGCTGCTGCCGCTATCGGTCGTCAGATCGCTATGCATGTTGCCGCAACCAACCCGCTGGCTCTGACTTCTGCTGAAGTTGATGCTGCTGCTGTTGAGCGCGAAAAAGCAATCTTTGCAGATCAGGCTCGTCAGTCCGGCAAGTCGGAAGAAATCATCGCCAAGATGGTTGACGGCCGTATGCGCAAGTTCTTTGAAGAAGTTGTTCTTCTGTCGCAGGCTTTCGTTATCAACCCGGACCTGAGCGTAGAAGCTGCGCTTAAAGAAGCAGAAAAAACAATCGGCGCGCCTGCTAAGGTAACCGGCTTTGTTCGCTTCGCTCTGGGCGATGGCATTGAAAAAGAAGAAACCGACTTCGCTGCTGAAGTTGCTGCCGTAAACAAAGGCTAATTCTTTACAGGCGCCTCCTGAATTGCGATGCGCCTTTCAGAATGCGGTTTACTGCCCGAATTTAAAATGCCGGTCTGACTCTGTCAGGCCGGCATTTTTACGACATGCGTAAAACAAGAAAACAGAGCGGGCGCTAAGCATTCCATAAAATGCAACAGGCTCTAAAAACTTGTCAGTTATGAAAGGGCATCGCGTGACAATGCGATGCCCTTGATGTATGCGAAACATATTCATGCTTTTTCTTGTCATCTGCACCGGTCATGCAATTATGCTTGGCGACGGTTGCTCGCGGCAGAAAATCATTCTGTGTTCCGGCTAAAAATGTGAATATCTGCAAGTTCATATGCACCGGACTATTTAAAAACCATGTCCGCTTGCCGGTGGGGAAGTTCGGACCGAAATCAAAAAAGGGATCCCATGGCTGGTAAGACACTGTATAAACGGGTTCTCCTCAAAGCGTCAGGTGAGGCGCTGATGGGTGAGCAGGGATTTGGCATTGACGTGTCCGTTGCTGACCGCATTGCAAGTGATATTGCCGAAGCGCGTGCGCTCGGCGTTGAAGTCGGCGTGGTTATCGGCGGTGGTAATATTTTCCGCGGGCTGGCTGTTGCCTCCAAAGGCGGCGACCGCGTAACCGGCGATCATATGGGTATGCTGGCTACAGTGATTAACTCGCTGGCTCTGCGCACCTCTCTGGTCAAGCAGGGTGTTGATGCGGTTGTGCTTTCGGCGATTGCTATGCCGGAACTGTGCGAGAGCTTCTCGCAGCGTCAGGCAACCGCCTATATGGATCAGGGCAAGGTTGTGATCTTTGCCGGTGGTACCGGTAATCCGTTCTTCACAACCGATTCTGCGGCTGCTTTGCGTGCTGCTGAAATCGGTGCGGATGCCCTGTTTAAGGGCACGCAGGTTGACGGTATTTACAGTGCTGATCCGAAGAAAGATCCGTCTGCCACGCGTTTCGACCGTCTGACCCATAAGGAAGTGCTGGATAAAGGTCTGGCTGTGATGGATGTGACGGCAGTGGCTCTGGCACAGGAAAACCGCATTCCGATCGTGGTTTATTCCATTCATGAAGCAGGCGGCTTTGCGCAGATTCTGCAGGGCAAAGGCCGCAGCACGGTTGTGACAGACGCCTGATAAGCACCGGTTCCTGAATTGAATCTGTGTGTGTACACAGATTCAATTCAGCAAAGCTTTGATTTTGTGCTTATCATTTGCGTCAAGCTGTTCTAAACAAAAAGCGAATTGTGTGGTCTGAAACCTGTTTCCGACTATCAGGCAGTATTATGCGCTGTAAAAGCGCAAGATGTTTGGTGTACGCCCAAGGAGAGATATTATGAGCGACGCTCTGGATGTAAACGATCTGAAACGCCGTATGGATGGTGCGATTCAGTCCTTCAAACATGATTTGGGTGGTCTGCGTACCGGACGCGCTTCAGCAAGCCTTCTGGAGCCTCTGACGATTGAAGCCTATGGTTCGACCATGCCGATCAATCAGGTGGCGCAGATTACTGTTCCTGAAGCCCGTATGCTGTCTGTTTCCGTTTGGGACAAGAGCATGGTCGGTGCGGTTGAACGTGCAATCCGCGATAGCGGTCTGGGTCTGAACCCGATCACTGACGGTATGACACTGCGCGTGCCGCTGCCGGAACTGAACGAACAGCGCCGTAAGGAACTGGTTAAAATTGCGAACCAATATGCCGAAGGTGCTAAAGTTGCCGTTCGTCATGTGCGTCGCGATGGTATGGATCAGTTGAAGAAACTGGAAAAAGACGGCACCATCAGTCAGGATGACAGCCGCACCCTGTCTGACAAAGTGCAGAAAATGACCGACGAAACCATTGTGGAAGTTGATAAGCTTCTGGTTTCCAAAGAAGCGGAAATTATGCAGGTCTAAGGCACCATTCGCCCGATCGGGCGCATAAAGGTCGCTCTAAACTGTAAGAACAGGCATCAGAGTGGTTCAGTATCAATTAACCACTCTGATATCTGAGACTGCCGTATATCTCCGGTGAAAAGAATATATCCGCGAATACGCATAGTGAATGCCGGAGTGGCCGTGCAAAAGACATTTTGCGGATTCTATTATAGTACAGAATAATTATGCATGTTGTTGCTGGTTGCAGTCTGATGCTGATAATTCTCTAAGTTCTTAAACCGGATAAGCATGGCGCCTGACGGCAGCCGTTCTGTCAAAAAAAGGAATATGCCTGAATGTCCGATCCGCGCCACATCGCCATTATTATGGATGGCAATGGTCGTTGGGCTAAAGCGCGCGGTCTGCCGCGTGTTGCCGGTCATAAAGCGGGTGTGGATGCTCTGCGCGGCATTGTGCGTGCTGCAGGGGATAAAGGGCTGGAATTTCTTACCCTCTTTGCATTTTCTTCCGAGAACTGGTCGCGTCCGAATTCCGAAGTCACGGAACTGATGGGATTGCTGAAGCTGTTCATCCGCCGCGATCTGAATAAGCTTCACAGTCAGAATGTCCGTGTACGCATTATCGGCGCGCGTGATGACCTTGCCTCGGATATTTGTGTGCTTCTGAATGAGGCCGAAAAACTGACCGCAGCCAATAGCGGCCTGACGCTTGTTATTGCCTTTAATTACGGGGCGCGGGACGAGCTGACACGGGCAATGCGTCAGATTGCGGAAGCCGTTGCTGCAGGGCAGATGAAGCCGGATGCGATCACGGCCGAAATGATTTCTGAAAGGCTTGATACAGCAGATATTCCGGATCCTGACCTGATTATCCGTACCAGCGGTGAAATGCGGCTGTCCAATTTTCTGCTCTGGCAGGCTGCTTATTCAGAATTTCTGTTCGCTCCGGAATATTGGCCGGATTTCAAGCCTGCGCATTTATTTGCTTCGATTGATGAATATCGTAAGCGGGTTCGCCGCTTTGGCGGGCTGGAAGCTGACGACATGCAAAATTTGTCCGGTGAAACGGACGTGGTACCTTTGCGGCATAATGCGGGCTAGGTTGGTGCTGTGCGTTTCAGCTTGGCCGGATCATAAATAGACAGACTTAGAGCGCATCCCGAAAAGTGCGAAGCGGTTTTCGGAGCAAGATGCGCGTAAAATCAAACAGATAGAGCATTTGTAATGATTCAATCTAAACTAAAAATGCTCTAGGGGCGAGGGTTTTCGTGTCCAATCTTCAATTGCGTATCATGACGGCAGCAGTGCTTGCGCCCGTTACAATTCTGCTGATCTGGCTGGGCGGTATGAGCTTCCGTGTGCTGGCTGTGGTGATTGGCTTCGCGATTTTCTATGAGTGGACAACCCTGAGCGCCTCGAAGCAGACGCGCTCCGGCCTGACGGCAGGCTGGGCGGTGCTCTCGGTTGCTGCGGGTCTTATGCTTATACAGGTTCCGGCAATTCAGATTCTGGCCATTCTTGCAGCCGGTGCGGTTTTCCTGATCCAGCGCTCTAACTGGACTGCGGCAGGGCTGATTTATGCCGGCGTGCCGATGGTTTGTCTGGCGGTCTTGCGCGGCGAAACGACATCCGGTCTGATTGCAATCATCTATTTGTTCGCACTGGTCTGGGCGACAGATATTTTTGCGTATTTCACCGGACGCAGCCT
>NZ_ANNO01000483.1:0-8946 GCF_000409565.1 Pseudochrobactrum sp. AO18b | reverse complement strand
AGCAATGATTGCTGCCGCGGCGGTCAGCTATTTCAGCTTTGACCGTGTGAAATATCCGATGGTTATTCTGGCTATTGCGCTCTCGGTTGCCTCACAGATGGGCGACCTCGGAGAATCATGGGTCAAGCGCCGCTTCGGAGCCAAGGATTCCGGCAAGCTGCTGCCGGGGCATGGCGGGGTGATGGATCGCGTGGATGGCCTGATTGTGGCGGCTGTCATGCTCTATATTATCGGTGCTCTGGTGACAGGGCCGGATTCACCTTCAGCAATGTTTATCGGCATTGTCTTGCAGCCTCTGTAAGTAGCGCTGCGGTAAAAGCATATTTTGAGACTTTGAATTACGGGAGTTAGAGTTTTGGGTGATCCCCTTGCATATTTATTCGGCGGCGACAGCCTGCTGGTTGGCACATTACTTCCGTTTATTCTCGTTCTGGCCGTTGTTGTTTTTGTTCATGAGATGGGACATTTCATCGTCGGCCGTCTGTGCGGTATCGGCGTTCAGGCCTTTTCTATCGGCTTCGGACCGGAGTTGATCGGTTATACAGCGCGTAACGGTACACGCTGGAAGCTCTGTGCGATTCCTCTCGGCGGCTATGTGAAGTTCGCCGGTGATATGAATGCCGCCAGTGCGCCGGACGGCGAGGGTCTGTCCGCCATGACTGAAGCCGAGCGCAAGGTTGCTTTTGCGACGCAGCCGGTCTGGAAACGTGCTGCAACCGTTTTTGCAGGCCCCGCATTCAATTTTCTGCTGACAATTGCCATTCTGAGCTTCTTCTTTGCCAGCTACGGACGCCTTGTTGCTGATCCGACCATTGCAGAGGTTAATGAAGGCAGTCCTGCCGCTGTGGCAGGCTTTAAACCGGGTGACCGTTTCATCAATGTGGAAGGTACGCAGATCAATAGTTTTGCCGATGTGCAACGTATTGTGAACGGACGTAGCGGTGATGAACTGTCTTTCACTGTTGAGCGCGACGGGCAGGAAATCAACCTGAAAGCTGTTCCTGAAATTATGGAACAGACGGATGCGCTGGGTAACAAAATCAAGCTCGGTGTGATCGGTGTTACGATCACCAAAGACACAGGCAATTACCGCAAGGTTGAATATTCCCCGCTCGAATCGGTGGGGGAGGCTGTGGTCGAAACCGGACATATCATCAGCCGTACCGGTACTTTTATGAAGAGACTGGTAATGGGGCGTGAAGATAAATGTCAGCTGGGCGGACCCGTAAAAATTGCTAATATGGCCGGACAAGCGGCGCAACACGGCTTTGAATGGCTGGTTCAGCTGATTGCGATGCTGTCGGTTGGCATTGGATTGTTCAATTTATTTCCGCTTCCCCCTCTTGATGGCGGGCATCTGGTGATTTATGCGGGAGAGGCTGTTTTGGGACGTCCTGTTCCGGTGGCAGTACAGGAATTATTCTTCCGGCTTGGTTTCTTTGTCGTTCTCGGCTTTATGGGATTCGTCTTTTACAATGATCTCTTTGGCTGCTAATCTGAACTGGACAAGGCTCAAGCCTTTGAATTAAAACATTAACGAATTGTGTAAAATACGAGGGGATTATACAAGAAAAGCAATAATCTGTTTACCATGCTATTGGATTTGCGTGGCACCTGTGCCACGTTCGGGAATGAAGTAAACAGATTTTAATAGTGAAGCTTGCTTGTATATGAAAACTGGTTATTACAGTTTGCATTATGCGCTATTTTCCCGGATTACGGCCCGGGGCAACGAAACGAAGGTTAAATAGACCTATGACGGCAAATTCAAAGTTCTTTGGTGCTGCTTCTGCGGTCGCTATGTCGGTAGCTATGGTTGCTGCCGGAACGTCAGCGATCTCATTTGCTACTGTGAGTGTTGCACAGGCAGCAGTCGTTAGTCGTATTGACGTTCGCGGTAACAAGCGGGTTGATGCATCGACAATTCGTGGCGCCATCGGCATTAAGCCTGGCAAGTCATTCACCAATGCTGATATTGATGCGGCTGTAAAAAGCCTTTTCAATATGGGCCTGTTCTCTGATGTTCGTATCAGCCAGTCGGGCGGTGCACTCGTTGTCACTGTTTCCGAGTTCTCGGTTGTTAACAACGTACTCTTCCAGGGTAACAAGAAAGTCAAAGATGCTGATCTCGGTCGTGCGGTAGAGCTGAAGGCGCGTAGCCCTTTTGATCCTGCACAGATGGAATCAGATCGTCAGGCCATCATTCAGGCTTACCGCAATGTCGGCCGCAGCGACGCTGTTGTGAACGCCCGTACGGTTGATCTCGGTCAGGGTCGTGTAAACGTTGTTTATGAAATCACTGAAGGCGGCCGTACAAAAATCGCCAATATCGATTTCGTAGGTAATGAAGCTTTCGGTGGTCGTCGTCTGCGTGACGTGATCTCCACCAAGCGTACCAATCCATTGTCATGGCTGACACGCGGCGACATTTACAGCGAAGATCGTCTGCAGGCAGATGAAGAAGCGCTGCGTCGTTTCTACTACAACCGTGGTTATGCTGATTTCCGCGTGATTTCGTCCAATGCGGTTCTGGATCCTGCGACAAACGAATACACGATCACCTTCACTGTTGAAGAAGGTCAGCGTTATACATTCGGTGATGTTCAGGTTGAAAGCTCAATCGCTGGCGTTGATACAGAAGCGCTCGGTGGCATGCTGAAGACCCGCGCAGGTAAAGTTTATAGCGCCAACGACGTTGAAAAGTCGGTTGAAGCTGTAACTGAGCGCGTTGCCGGCAGCGGTTATGCTTTCGCTAAGGTTGAGCCACGCGGCGACCGTAACTTCGAAAACCGCACAATCTCGGTTGTTTATAACGTGGAAGAAGGTCCGCGCGCTTACGTGCAGCGTATCGAAATCCGCGGTAATGATAAGACCCGTGATTATGTTATCCGTCGTGAATTCGACATGAGCGAAGGCGATGCTTTCAATCAGGTTATGATTACACGCGCCAAGCGTCGTCTCGAGGCTCTGGACTTCTTCCAGACAGTTAACATCTCGACCGCTCAGGGTTCTGAGCCGGATCAGGTGGTGCTGATCGTTGACGTTGTTGAAAAGCCTACAGGTGAGTTCTCCATCGGTGCAGGTTATACATCGGGTGGTGAAACACCGGGTGCTTCGGTTGAAGGTTCGGTTGCAGAGCGCAACTTCCTTGGTCGTGGTCAGTATATCCGTATCGGTGCAGGTGCCGGTCAGGATGATGCGCGTAACTATTCGTTCTCGTTCACCGAGCCTTATTTCCTCGGTCAGCGTGTTTCTGCAGGCTTCGATATTTTCCGTAAGTCCTACCGCGTTAAAGACCAGTATGACGTAGAACAGACCGGTGGTACAATCCGTTTTGGTCTGCCGATTACCGACAATTTCGGTGCGAGCATCGGTTATAACCTGGTTCAGGAAAAGTATAAGCTCAAGAGCGATGATATGAATATCTACGCTCCGGCTTTGATTGAAGCCGCTGAACAGAGCCCATGGCTGCGTTCGTCGATTTCTTATGCTCTGACCTATAATACGATCGATAACCCGAACAACCCGCATGACGGTATTTATGTTCGCTTCGGTCAGGAATTTGCTGGTCTCGGCGGCGATGCCAAATTCATGAAGACAACTGCAAAAGCAAGCTATTACAAGACCTTGCTGCAGGAAGCTGATGTTGTTGGTGTACTGACTGCCGGTGGTGGTTACATTCACTCCTTCACCGATGACGGTCTGCGTATCTTTGATATGTTCAAAGGTAACACTGACATGATCCGCGGCTTCAAATATAACGGTATCGGTGCGTATCAGGATGCTGCTAACGGTGACCGTTACTGGCTCGGTGGCACAACTTACTTCAACGCCAGCGCTGAAGTTCAGTTCCCGATGCCGGTTGTTCCGGAAAGCCTTGGTATCCGTGGTGCGTTCTTCGCAGATGCTGCAACGCTCTATGGTAACAAGACTGAAGGTGCAATTGGAACCGGCAGTGCACTGCGAGCTTCGGCTGGTGTAAGTCTGATGTGGGCTTCTCCGTTCGGTCCGCTGCGCTTTGACTATGCTATTCCTATTAAGAAAGAAGATTCCGACAAAGTTCAGAACTTCAATTTTGGTATGTCGAGCAAGTTCTGATAAATTTGCTTTTTCCTGAGGCGTAATCTCTGCAAAGAAGATCCGCCTCAGGAGAGAAAGTATGTTGATGGCAGATCCTGTATTTTATACGCTGTCCTGTGCACTCAACGTCGCTGATATTGCTCAATTTACCGGTTCCGAATTGCTGACAAAGCAATATGCCGACCGGAAAATTGAGCATTTGGCGTCTTTGGATAATGCAACACCGGATTCTCTTGTTTTCCTTGAAGGTAAGAAGAACGAAGCTGCTCTGAGCTCGCTCAAAGCGGCCGCTGTGCTATGCGCAGAAGCGCAGGCATCATTGATTCCTGAGGGCGTTGCGATTCTGGTGAGTAAATCGCCGCAGCGGGATTTTGCTGCTGTCGGCCGTAAGCTTTATGCGCAGGCTGTGCATCCGCGCTCATTGCTGGGCGTTCCCGGTATTTCTGAAAATGCCACGATTCACCCGAGTGCCGAGATTGAAAGCGATGTTACGATTGAGCCGGGCGCAGTCGTCGGTGCCGGTGTATCTATCGGTTCAGGAACAACAATCTGTGCGAATAGTGTAATTGGCGCAGGCTGTAAAATCGGTCGCGATTGTATCATCGCGCCGAATGTTTCCCTGACCTATGCGCTGATCGGTAATCGCGTTTATCTGCATCCGGGTGTTCGCATCGGGCAGGATGGTTTCGGTTATGTACCGGGGCCCGCAGGACTTGAAAAAGTGCCGCAACTCGGTCGCGTTATCATTCAGGATGGTGTGGAAATCGGTGCGAATACCACGATTGATCGCGGTTCACTGAGTGATACTGTGATCGGCGAGGGCACCAAGATCGATAATCTGGTGCATGTTGCACATAATGTAAAAATCGGGCGGCATTGTATTGTGGCCGGTCACTGCGGAATTTCCGGCAGTGTTACCATCGGCGACATGACAATGCTTGGCGGGCGTGTCGGCCTTGCAGATCACATCACAATCGGTTCGCGCGTGCAGATTGCTGCTGCGAGCGGTGTGATGAATGATATTCCCGATGGTGAGAGATGGGGTGGTCTGCCAGCCAGACCGCTGAAGCAGTGGTTCCGCGATATTGCGACGTTGCGTAGTATCGGACAGTCTAAAAAGGAGAAATCCTGATATGAGTGAGAATGTTGAGCAGAACAGCCTTGGTTCAGCAGATATTCAGAAGTTGCTGGCAGTTCTGCCGCATCGTTATCCGTTTCTTCTTATCGACCGTATTGTCGATATTGACGGTGATGATTCCGCGACCGGTATCAAAAATGTGACATTCAATGAACCACATTTTACTGGACATTTTCCTGCGACCCCTATTATGCCCGGTGTATTGATCATTGAAGCTATGGCGCAGACCGCCGGTGCGATTTCAATGCTCAAAATGGGCCTTGAAAATGCAGGAACCGTATTTTTGCTGACAATTGATAATGCAAAATTCCGTCGTCCTGTTGTTCCGGGTGATCGCATGTTGCTTCGCGTTAAAAAAGTGAAGCAGCGCGGAAATATTTCAAGATTTGCATGTGTCGCTGAAGTTGACGGCGTTAAAGTTGCCGAAGCGGATGTCTCTGCAATGACTGGTGCGTAAGCAGACAGTCTGTTACAGGCGATCCTGCAAACAAATACATTAATTTTCAAAGTCCGGTTCGGGCTTTGACATAACTGAAGAAAAAGCGTGATTTGAATGCGTGAAACCTCTATTCACCCGACAGCCTGCGTTGAACCGGGCGCCAAACTTGGTCAGGGTGTTTCTGTCGGCGCTTTCTGCCATGTTCAGGCAGGCGCAGAGATTGGTGATAACAGCGAGCTGATGAGCCATGTTGTTGTCACGGGGTTTACGACACTTGGTGAAAACGCCAAAGTTTTCCCGCACGCTATTCTCGGTTGCGAGCCGCAAAACGGTAAGCATAAAGGTGGCCACACCAAACTGCTGGTCGGCAAAAATGCGATGATCCGCGAAGGCGTAACCATGCATCGTGGTTCCGATACCAGCCGCGGCTATACCAATGTCGGCGATAATTCCACATTTCTTGCTTATGCCCATGTCGCCCATGATTGCGATGTCGGTAATCACGTAACTTTTGCGAATAATGTGATGATTGGCGGCCATTGTGAAATCGGCGATCATGCAATTCTCGGCGGCGGTGCTGCTGTGCACCAGTTCGTCCGCGTCGGGCATCATGCTTTTGTTGGCGGTATGGCGGCTGTTGTGCAGGATGTTATTCCGTTCGGCATGGCCATTGGCGTTCATGCGCATCTCGGCGGTCTCAACATCATCGGTATGAAACGTTCCGGTCTGGAACGTAAAGAAATTCATGCTGTGCGCCGTGCAACACGTATGCTGTTTGACCGTACAAAACCGGTGAAAGAGCGCGTGGAAGATGTGCGCATTGAGTTTGCAGATTCACCGGCAGTGGGCGATCTGATTGCTTTCATCACAGCCGATGCCAAGCGCAGCTCGTTCACGACACCGCTTCTGCATGGCAAGCACGGTCATATTGAAGACCATTCATAATATGACGAAAAGCGCTGTTTCTGTCCGGGCCGTAGATGCTGAAGCCAGAACCGCTATTATTGCCGGTAACGGGCTTTTGCCGCAAGTTGTGGCAGAGGCTCTTGAAAAGAAAGGCAATCCGCCCTTTGTCATTTGTCTGAAGGGCGAGGCGGATGAAAGTCTCAAACGGTTCGACCATGAAACTGTTTCAGTGGTGGAATTCACCCGCCTGATTAAGGCACTGAAACAAGCCGGTGCGAAGAATGTTATTCTGGCGGGCGGTGTCCGCCAACGTCCGCATTTAAGCGATATACGTTTGGATATGACAACCATCCGTGCACTGCCACGGGTGTTTAAAGCATTGGGCAAAGGCGATGATGCTTTGCTCCGTGCTTTTATCGGGCTTCTGGAATCTTACGGCTTTCATATGGTCGGCGCACATCAGATTGTGCCCGATATTCTGGCACCGGCAGCATCCGTGCTGACTGCGGTTAAGCCGGATAAAAAAGAACAGCATAATATTGATCTTGCACGTGAGGCTGCCTTTATCTTGGGCAAGCTGGATGTCGGGCAGGGTGCCATTGCTGCCGGCGGTCGTGTTGTGGCGCTGGAGGGTGCTGAAGGCACCGATAATATGATTGAGCGTGTGCGCCAGTTGCGTCAGGAGGGCCGCATCCCGCGTCAGGGCGGAGTGCTGGTTAAATGCGCAAAACCTGCACAGGATGAGCGGGCTGATCTGCCGACGATCGGCATTGATACAGTGACCAATATTGCAGCTGCAGGGCTTGCAGGGATCGCTATCGAGGCAGGCCGTACTGTGATGTTATCCTATCACGACACGGTTCAATCCGCCGATGCGCAGGGCTTGTTTATTGTTACTTTCGACAGTCCGCGCGAATAAATTTTCAAAACCTGTATAGCTCTGCCGCTGTTCAGCAACTATGCTGCAGCTCTTGCAACCGAAGCACTTTCGTTCAATCGGGTGCGAGCCGGAGTATTTCACAGTCAAGTTGAGTCAACTTGACAGCTGTGACAATGCGACCAACTAAAGAAACTAGAGCGAGCGCTGTGCTTCAATATGAACTCAAGCCGCTCTGAAGCATTTCACCGTCAGGTTGGCTCAACTTGACTGCTGTGACAATGCGACCAGATAAAGAGATAATACGGTTCCAATGATTTTGCTCTGACCGGAACCACTTTAATCCAAAGGATGCCGGTTTGAATATGAGTGAAAAACTTCCGTTGAAAATTGCTGTTGTAGCCGGTGAGGAATCCGGAGATCTGCTTGGGGCGGATCTCGTGGATGCGCTGCGCACAAAAACGGATCGCCTGATCAGCCTTGTGGGCGTTGGCGGCACACATTTACAACAGCGCGGATTGCAGAGCCTGTTTGATCCTGACGAGATTGCCTTGATGGGTATTGGAGCAGTGCTGGCGCGGTTGCCGAAACTGATTATGCGGATCAGCCAGACAGCCAAAGCGATTGTGGCTGAAAAGCCGGATTGCCTGCTGATTATTGACAGTCCGGATTTCACTCACCGCGTAGCGAAGAAAGTGCGTCAGGCCGATCCGTCGATACCGATCATCAAATATATTGCCCCGACGGTCTGGGCATGGCGTCCGCAGCGCGCCAAGGAAATGCGCAAATATATTGATCACGTGCTGACGGTTCTGCCTTTTGAGGTAGAGGTAATGCAGCGCCTTTCCGGCCCGAAATCGACTTATGTTGGCCACCGGCTGAGCAGTTATCAGCCATTGCTGGATGTGGCTAAAGCGCGGAAAAACCGCAAAGCACCGGCAGAAGATGCCGAGAAAACCATTCTGCTTTTGCCGGGCTCCCGCCGGTCTGAAATACAGGCTTTGCTCAAAGAATTTGGCACAACGCTGCAATTGCTGAATGAGCGCAACGGAACTGTGCATGCAATTTTGCCGACACCGGAACGCCATGAAGCCTATGTGCAGAACCTGACAAAAGACTGGCCGGTTAAGCCGGTTATTGTTACCGGTGAGGCTGCGAAATGGGATGCCTTTGCCAAGGCCGATGCGGCATTGGCTGCTTCCGGTACTGTGTCGCTTGAACTGGCGCTGACCAAAATTCCGGCAGTGATTACCTACAAGGCCGATCTCTTCAGCAGATTATTTATTACGCGGCTGATAACCATCTGGAGCGCATCACTGCCGAATATTATTGATGATACGCCGGTCATTCCTGAGTTCTTTAACGAGTTTGTCCGTGCGGGCATGCTGTGCCGTCAGATTGAGCGTTTGCTTGAAGACGGATTGGTGCGGCAGGCACAGATTGATGGTTTCGAGCGGATTATCACTAGAATGCATACGGATAAGCCTGCCGGTGAAATGGGGGCTG
>NZ_ANNO01000482.1:0-13869 GCF_000409565.1 Pseudochrobactrum sp. AO18b | reverse complement strand
CTCTGGGATCAGAGGCAGGCTTTTTTGTTTGTCAAATGCCTTATCTTTTAAAGCATGTCGCGGAAAAGTGGGTACCGGTTTTCCGATAACGACATGCGTAAAAACAAGAAGATAGAGCGAGCGTAGTGGCTATGATTAAACGCGACACGCTCTATCGAATAAGGTGGACAGTGATCCGGCGCTCAATCCATTCAATGATATTGCGCAGCACCTCTACAATCGCCAGATAAATGATTGCCGCCCACAGATAGGTCTGGAAATCAAATGTACGGGAATAGGCGCGGCGGGTTTCGCCCATCAGGTCATAAACCGTGATGATTGCAACAATGGCAGAGCCTTTAATCATCAGAATGATTTCATTGCCGTAAGGACGCAGAGCAACAATCAATGCCTGAGGCAGGATAATTTTACGGAATGTCTGGAATTTAGACAGGCCGAGCGCATGCGCACCTTCCCACTGGCCTTTAGGCACGCTGAGGATTGCACCACGCAGAATTTCAGCCTGATAGGCGGCTGTATTCAGCGTAAATGCCAGAACCGCGCAATACCATGCTTCGCGGAAAAAGCCCCAAAGCCCGATGGTTTCCAGAAACGGGCGGAAGGTTCCCAGACCGTAATAGATCAGGAAGATCTGCGCCAGCAGCGGTGTACCACGGAAGAAATATACATAGGCATAGGCGATGCCGCCCAGAATACGGTTGTCCGACATGCGGGCAAGCGCAACCGGCAGTGACAGCAAAGCTCCAAGCACAATCGACAGCGCGACCAGAATAAGGGTCGTTTTCAGACCGTTCCAGTAACGCGGCGCATAGGTTTCAACCAGATCAATCTGCCATGAATTATACAGATAGATTGCAAGACCGGCGAACAGCGCAAGCCAGATAGCAACCAGTATATGGCCGGTAATACGTGCACCTGTCCACGGACGGGGCGGCTCAGCTGGGCGGAAAACGCGATCAGTTTGCATATTGCTCATTGTTGTCATTGACGCACCACGCTTGCTGCCGGCTGTTTGCGGCTGCCTTCAGCCCATTTTTCAATGCGGGCGATAAAGTAAGAAGAGATAATTGCAAGAGCCAGATAGATCAGGCAGGCCACGCCGTAGAACAGGAACGGTTCTTTGGTGACGCGCGCAGCAACCGAAGTCTGACGCAGAATATCTGTCAGGCTGATAACTGATACCAGCGATGTATCTTTGAGCAGAACCATCCAGAGATTGGCGAGACCCGGCAGAGCAATTTTAATCAGCTGCGGGAAGATAATCTTGCGCATGGTCTGAAAATTGGTGAGGCCGATGGCGAAAGCGCCTTCATACTGGCCTTTCGGTATGGCGCGAAACGCGGACAGGAACACTTCACTGGAATAGGAAGAGAAAACAAAGCCCAGAGCGATCATACCGGCGGCAAAGGCATTGACCTCTACCGAACCCTGAAAGCCGATCAGCGCAAAAACCTTCTGAACTGCAAGAGAGCCGCCGAAATACACCAGAAACAGTGTGAGCAGCTCAGGCAGTCCGCGGAATATCGTTGTATAAATATTGGAAGCAAGGCGCAGCGATGGCTCAGCCGATTGCTTTCCTAAAGCCACAAGGAAACCGAGTAACAAACCGATTGGCAAAGTGGCAAGCGCCAGCAAAACGGTCGTCAACAGCCCCCATGCTATGCTCAGCCCCCATCCGTCCGGACCAAAGCCAATTAACACAGCATATTTTTCCATTTAGTCTATCCCTGTGAGGACGGGTGGCAAATCCGGTTTGTCACCCGTCAAGATCAGTTTATTAAAATACCGGCCAGACGGATCTGACCGGTTTCTTCGGAATTATTCGCCGTAAATATCGAAATCAAAATATTTGTCGTTGATTTCTTTGTATTTACCGTTGTCACGGATGGCGAGAATAGCTGTGTCGAATTTCTCAACCAGTTCTTCACGACCTTTTTTGATGGCAACGCCAACACCCGGACCGTGAATTTCAAGATTCGCCTTCACTGGGCCGACCAGTTTGCAGCAAGCACCTTCCGGTGTCTTGAGCCAGTCAATCAGCGATACGATATTGTCGTTCACAGCATCAACACGACCGGCAACCATGTCCATACGCGCTTCATCCGAGCTGCCGTAATTGTTAATGGTGCTGTCGGAATAGGTTTGTTCAGAAAACACAGCATGAACAGTTGAGGACTGTACGCCGACTGTTTTGCCTGCGAGGTCTTCTTTTGCTGTGCCTTTGATATCAGAATCTTTTGGCACGGCGATTGCCGCAGCAGGATTGTAATATTTATTGCTGAAATCGACCTGTTCTTTACGGGCCGGAGTGATCGACATGGAGGAGATCACAACATCAAGCTTGCCGGACTGAAGGGCGGGGATCATACCATCCCAGTCCTGCACAATGATTTGACATTTGGCTTTTAATTCTTCGCAAAGTGCGTTGGCGATGTCGATTTCAAAGCCTGCAACCGTGCCGTCAGCCTTGACGAAATTGTAGGGAGGATAGGCGCCTTCCGAACCGACTTTCAGTGTAAGCTGCTCCTGAGCATGCGCGGATGCGGTGAGTGCTGCAACGGCAGTGATTGTCACCACACCGGCAGTTGCCAGCCCGCGCAGAGCTTTGCTGAAACGACGGTTTGCTCCCGTAATTTTATTCATTCTTCTGATACCCCCATAAGTCCCATTGTAAGAAGCATTGTTGTTTTTTCTTCTCTTCGCTGGCGTTTTTTTAGCGCATTTTCTTTGCGAAGAAAAATTTGTTAACGGCGATATTCCCATCATTCCGGCGTTAAAGGCAAGTATCAAAAATCATGTTTTGCCCGCACACGGAAAAATAAAGCACTGGACATGGTTTAAATCACTCTTATCTGCAGGTAATCAGACGGTATTCTTGATATAAAATATTAAAAATCAACATATTATGGTGATAATTTAATATTGTGGATTTCAAAAATTTCTTTCTTCTCTATCAGTCACGCACCCGCAAAACACTCGTATTTACGACATGCAGGTGACGGCTTTCAGATGATTATGCATAGGTTGATGTGGTTTTTGCATTAAATCGGGATCAATGGCAGCAAACATAAAAAAGCTGCATCACAAGGATGCAGCCTTAAGAGAGTTTCAGCTGTTAAACCCGGCGATATTAGTCTGTTTCCGCGCCATAAGCGTCGAATTCAAAGTATTTATCGTTGATTTCTTTATATTTGCCGTTCGCACGAATAGCTTTAATCGCATCATTGAATTTGGCGATCAGCTCAGGATTGCCTTTTTTGAAGGCTACGCCTGCGCCCGGACCATGAATTTCCAGAACCGGAGCCCATGTGCCAACCATCTTACAGCAAGCACCGTCTTCGGTTTTCAGCCACTGGGACAGGGTCACGCTGTCATCGCTTGCGGCATCAAGACGGCCATTGGCCAGATCAAGACGATATTCTTCCGCAGTCGGATAGGCTTTGATGGTGCTGTCCGTGAAGGTTTTTTCTGCGTAATTGGCATGGGTTGTGGAGATCTGTACGCCGATGGTTTTACCAGCCAGATCTTCTTTGGTTGTGCCTTTGATGTCAGTATCTTTCGGAGCAGCAAGACCCGGAGGGGTGTTGTAATATTTGTTGCTGAAATCAACCTGCTTCTTACGCTCATCGGTGATGGACATGGAAGCGATGAAAGCATCAAATTTACCGGCCTGCAGGCTCGGAATTGCGCCATCCCATTCAATGGTGATGAACTTGCATTCAGCCTTCATTTCTTCGCAGAGCGCACGGCCGATATCCACGTCAAAACCGGACAGCTCGCCGGAAGCGCTGATGAAGTTAAACGGAGGATAGGCACCTTCAGTTGCAATTGTCAGCTTCAAAGGTTCCTGTGCCTGTACTGCTGTGGCAGTCAGGGAAACTGCACCGGTCATGACCATGGCAGACAGCGCGGTTCCGATAATTTTCTTGTAATTTTTCATGTACTTTTCACCCGTTTAACCCATCCAAAAGTTGCAATCATAATGTCAGAACTGCAAAGCCGGTTTATTCTAATCGGTTTATTTTTTACCGGATTCTGACGTAATAATTGTTCGCTGGATATTCCCACCATTTTTGCGAGAAAGGCAAGGGTAAAAAAGCGTTTTAAAACAATGTGAGCAAATGTGAAAATTACTGCTCAGCAGTTCATGGGTGGGTTTGAATTTAATTTTTAAATTTATGATTTTAAATCAGTATATTGTTTTGATAAATTAATATTTTGATTTCATCATTTTCACCGGTTCTCAAACCCTGTTTTCCGGTTTCAGTTTTTCAATCCGCAGTAGTTTTCGACAAAATCGCTGACGGCAGCAATATTATTCAGATCCAGAACCGGTACGCTCTGATCTCTCAAACCCTCATCCGTTGCGATAGCCACGATCGAATATTGCTCTGCATTGAGGGGGATTTGAGTCGGGCTGTCTTTGCGCCGCACTTCAATTTTTGGATGTTTATCGTTCTTGTAACCCTCAACCAGTATCAGGTCGCAGGGTGCCATACGGCTGACAATTTCCTCAAGCGCAGGCTCCTGAGCATCGCGCAATTCATGCATCAATGCCCAGCGATTGAAAGAGACAATGGCAACCTCAGCAGCTCCGGCCTGACGGTGGCGATAGGAATCCGTTCCCACTGTATCAATGTCAAAACTGTGATGGGCATGTTTGATTGTTGAGATTTTATAGCCGCGTTTGGTCAGTTCGCGCACCACACATTCCGCAAGTGTGGTTTTGCCGGAGTTTTTCCATCCGGTGATGCCGAAGATTTTCTGAGTCATGATTCACGCTCCTGCCAGCCGCTCATATCCTGCAATTGCCAGGCTGATCTGGCCAGCGCCAGTTCCGTTTGTGTGTTGATGTTAAAAAACGGATCAAGACCGCTGATTTTATCAGTTTCGCTGAAATCTGCATAGGCAACAGTGTGATTATTCGCGAAAACGCGAATGCTGCGTCTTTTGGTTTCCGAGAGCCAGTTTTCCAATGAGGCAGCAATACTGGCCGGCCACAGTGCAAAGGTCGGATGCGCACCAAAATCCGAGCGTGCAAATATAATTGTGTCTTCCATGGGTGAGGCTGTGCCAGCCAAGGTTTGCACAAACCGGTGCAACAGATCGGGCGGGAAGAACGGTGTATCTGCAGCCACACTCATCACATGGCTGCAACCAAGCTGGGTTGCATAATGGCAGCCGGCGAGAATACCGGCCAGCGGGCCACTGTTGAGCCATTTTCCGTCATTGATAACCGGAAAACCGAAACTT
The DNA here is from genome assembly GCF_000409565.1 of Pseudochrobactrum sp. AO18b. Taxonomy (NCBI): domain Bacteria; kingdom Pseudomonadati; phylum Pseudomonadota; class Alphaproteobacteria; order Hyphomicrobiales; family Brucellaceae; genus Pseudochrobactrum; species Pseudochrobactrum sp. AO18b. The sequence goes on along the minus strand of NZ_ANNO01000482.1, from coordinate 8,616 downwards.
GCGAAAAAGGCAGGATCGCTATTGGCGCTGAGAATAATCTGATCAGTTTGTGGCTTCAGGCGCGCGCATACCTGATGGAGAATAGTATGATCTCCGAGCGGGCGCAGAGATTTGTCGCCGCCACCGAGACGCTGGCTGCTGCCGCCCGCCAGAATGAGCCCCAAAACATTTTTACCTGTCAGCACTTGTTTGCCGGTAGATATGATCGGGACAGACATGACTGACGCACCTTTGATTGAAAAGCCGGATTTCAGGGAGAAATACTGCTTCCGGCATTTTGCCGCCGCAACTCCCTGCGCATCCGATAGCCCGTAATTGCTTCACGATAAAGCATATAGCAACCGCTGGCGACCACGATTGCAGAGCCGATCAGCGTATTCTGATCCGGTATCTGATTGAATACAATATAGCTCAGCGCGATTGCCCAAAGCAGACTGGTGTAACGAAACGGCGACGCAAAGGACATGTCACCGGCACGGGTGGCAAGGATAATGCAGTGATAGCCGATGATGAGCAGCACAGCAGCAATGCTGACATGGATAATATCTGTCGTCGTCGGCTGCACCCAGCCGGTATCCGTCTGCATGATAATGAAACCGGTAATGGTAATCATAATCGAAGTCATGGCAGAAATCAGAATGGTGGGGATTTGCATATTGATACGACGGGTAGAGAGATCGCGCATGGCTGTAAAGCAAACACCAACAAGCAGCAGCAGGGCATAGGCATTCATACCATTACCGGAGGCATCACCGCCAGGGCGGATGATAATCAGCACGCCGATAAAGCCGATGCCAATTGACAACCAGCGCCGCCAGCCGACTTTTTCACCGAGAAACAGCACTGCGCCCAGCGTTACCGCCAGCGGCACTGCCTGATAAACGGATGAGACAAATGCGAGGGACAGATGTGTGAGCCCCACCAGATAAAAGGTCGTCGCGCCGACTTCACCAAAGCCGCGCAGGATGGTGACTTTGTCCAATGCATCGCGCCAGCGGCTGAGCACGCCCTGTCGCGCGGCGATAAAGGCCAGCAGGAGAATGCATAATAATCCGCGCATAAACATGAACTGCCCGAGATTGAGCGTCTGCGTGGAATATTTGGTCAGGGCATCGCCGATGGCGAAAACACCCATGCCTAGCATCATATAAAGACTGGAGCGGATATTAGCTGAAAGTGCCACGGTCATATTCCTGCAGGAAAAGCTGAAGAGCTTTTCATTTAGAGCATCGTCCTGCGCAAAAGGCTCACGCACTTTTGCCGGAAATGCTTTTATGCCGGACTTATAACAAGTATTTATGCGACATGGTCACCCGTTTGCGTCATGCACAGCAAAATAATGATATAAAAATCAAGATAATGCCGGTTTATGATCCGGATTAGGCCATGTGCACATCGCATGGTCGCGGGCGTTAAATGAGTGCACTTAACGCTGATACGCTTTAGCCGCCGGTGACACTCATGTGGCGCGAGACTGCAGGGCGGTTATGCCGCCGGTCGATGATGAAGTCATGGCCTTTTGGCTTGCGCAAAATTGCATTGTCGATCACTTCAGACAGCAGCGCATTATCAGCACTTGCCCGCAACGGTTCACGCAGGTCGGCCGCATCTTCCTGACCAAGGCACATATAAAGTGTGCCGGTGCAGGTGATGCGCACGCGGTTGCAACTTTCGCAGAAATTATGAGTCATCGGCGTGATGAAGCCGAGGCGGCCGCCGGTTTCCGAAATCTGCACATAACGGGCAGGCCCACCTGTCTGGTAGGGAATATCCGTCATGGTGAACTGACGGGCAAGCGTAGCACGCAGCATGGAGAGCGGCAGATACTGATCAGTGCGGTCGAGATCAATCTCGCCCATCGGCATGGTTTCAATCAGTGTCATATCCATGCCGCGGCCATGCGCCCAGCGCAGCATGTCCGGAACCTCATGATCGTTAAAACCTTTGAGAGCCACGGCATTGAGCTTGATATGAATGCCTGCTTTTTGCGCGGCATCAATACCACGCAGAACCTGCGTCAGATCACCCCAGCGGGTAATTGTCTTGAACTTTTCCGCATCCAGCGTGTCGAGCGAGACATTGATGCGTTTGATACCGCAGGCGGCAAGCTCCTCTGCGTAGCGGGAGAGCTGCGAACCATTGGTGGTCAAAGTCAGCTCATCAAGCGCACCGGCTTCAATATGGCGCGACAGACTGCCGATGAGGCGCATGATATTTTTGCGCACCAGCGGCTCACCACCGGTGAGGCGGATTTTGCGCACACCCTTATCAATAAAAGTTGAACAAAGGCGGTCGAGTTCTTCCAGCGATAACAGATCTTTCTTCGGCAGAAAGGTCATATGTTCGGCCATGCAATAGGTGCAACGGAAATCACAGCGGTCAGTTACAGAAACGCGCAAATAGGTAATTGCCCGTCCGAACGGGTCAATCATAGGTGCTACCGGCGTTGTTTTTTGGGCATTCAGTGCTGTTACGTCCATATTACCTGTATATCGGCTTCTTCAGTCATCGCTTCTATATAAGAGAGATAAGTTCAACATATGGTGCTGTCCAGTACCATTATGTCACGCAGGCTCTTGCCCGTCAGTGTTTCTGATATTACCACGTAAGGCAGACGTGAATATGGTGGATCATTCAATGAGCGATATCTGGCCGGAAGAGTTACGGGTTTCCCAAGACCGCAAAACCCTGTCTGTGACATTCAATAACGGACATAATTATTCATTTCCGGCGGAGATGCTGCGTGTCTTGTCGCCGTCAGCGGAAGTGCAGGGACATTCGCCCGAGCAGCGCGTGACTGTGCCGGGTAAGATCAATGTTGGTATTATGAAGATTGATCCGGTCGGCAATTATGCGGTGCGCATCACTTTCGATGATATGCATGATACCGGCCTGTTCACATGGATTTATCTGCATCAGCTCGGTGAGGAATATGAAACCCGCTGGCAGGGCTATCTCGATGAGCTGAAAGAGAAAAATCTCAGCCGCGAACCGAAGTTTCATTAAAGCAGTTTCAGAAAAAGTGGTCGCCGGTTTTTCGTTCGAAACTGCGTAATTCTAAAAGCAAGAAAGCCGGAGTTTCCTCCGGCTTTCTTTTTGGTTTTATGAAAGATTGAGTTCTTTGAAGAAGTCATTGCCCTTGTCGTCAATGACGATGAAGGCAGGGAAATCTTCAACTTCAATACGCCAGATGGCTTCCATACCGAGTTCTGGATATTCGACCACTTCGACTTTCTTGATGCAGTCCTGAGCCAGACGTGCAGCCGGACCGCCGATGGAGCCGAGATAGAAGCCGCCGTGTTTGGCGCAGGCATCACGCACCTGACGGGAGCGGTTGCCTTTGGCCAGCATGACCATGGAGCCGCCGAAAGACTGGAACTGATCTACGTAGGAATCCATACGACCAGCGGTTGTCGGGCCGAATGAGCCTGAAGCGTAACCGGTTGGGGTCTTGGCAGGGCCTGCATAATAAATCGGATGATTTTTGAAATAATCCGGCATGCTGTCGCCGTTTTCCAGACGCTCGCGGATTTTCGCATGTGCCAGATCACGTGCAACGATGATGGAGCCGGTCAGCGACAGGCGGGTTTTAACCGGATGCTGCGACAGGGTCTTGAGAATCTCTTCCATTGGCTGGTTGAGGTCGATTTTCACCACGCTGTCAGAGAGCTTGGCTTCATCAATGTCAGGCATATATTTCGCCGGATTGGTTTCCAGCTGCTCAAGGAAAATACCGTCTTTGGTGATCTTACCTTTTGCCTGTCGGTCGGCCGAGCAGGAAACGCCCAGACCAATCGGCAGCGATGCGCCGTGGCGTGGCAGACGGATAACGCGGACATCATGGCAGAAATATTTGCCGCCGAACTGGGCACCCACGCCCAGAGACTGGGTGAGTTTATGGATTTCCTGTTCCATTTCCAGATCGCGGAAGGCATGACCGTCTTCGGAGCCTTTGGTCGGCAGGCTATCGAGATAACGGGTGGATGCGAGTTTAACAGTCTTGAGATTCTGTTCTGCCGAGGTGCCGCCGACCACAATCGCCAGATGGTAAGGCGGGCAGGCTGATGTGCCGAGTGTCAGGATTTTCTCTTTGAGAAACTCGATCATGCGGTCATGGGTCAGCAGGGATGGTGTGCCCTGAAACAGGAATGTCTTATTGGCGGAACCGCCGCCTTTGGCGACAAACAGGAATTTATAGGCGTCTTCGCCTTCCTGATAAATGTCGATCTGGGCAGGCAGGTTGTTCTTGGTGTTCTGCTCTTTGAACATTTCCAGCGGTGCCAGCTGGGAATAGCGCAGGTTCTTTTTGAAATAGGCATCCATCACACCGGAACCCAGCGCGCTTTCATCGCCGCCTTCAGTCCAGACGCGACGGCCTTTTTTACCCATAATGATCGCGGTGCCGGTATCCTGACACATCGGCAGCACGCCGCCAGCGGCAATATTGGCATTCTTCAAAAGATCATAGGCAACAAAACGGTCATTATCGGTTGCTTCCGGATCTTCCATAATATTGCTGAGCTGCTGCAGATGACTCGGACGCAGCAGATGGTTGATGTCGGCAAAAGCAGCTTCGGCCAGCAGACGCAGGCCTTCCTGTTCAACAGTCAGGATTTCCTGACCTTTGAATGTATCGACCGAGACATAATCAGATGTCAGTTTGCGATAGGGGGTTGTGTCCTCACCAAGCGGAAACATTCCGGTATTTACTTGCTCAGCCATATATCACCTTGTTCGCCGGTTTTGCCGCTGAGGTTTCAGCAGGCAGCCGGTCAGACGTAAGTTATCAGATGACGGGCTTTTAACGCTTGTGGCCGCTATTGCCACTGCGGCAGATTGATCTTTTTCTAAGTTTTGACGGGAGAAGGGGCTTTGTCCGCTAAAATTATATTTATTGTTAAAAGTTTCTAAATCACAATGGCACACACTATTGGGAATGAATCATTGCGGTGCCGGATCCTTTCGCCGTCCACTGCCTGCATAGCTTGTTTTGCTCGAGAACTGACGGACAGATATGACACTTTCGCTGAAATCCTTTCCCCTGATCGTAAGTTCTTCCATGCGCAATGCATTTTTTACAACGGCTATCACCGCTGTTACCGGCATTTCTGTGCTGGCTCCGGTGCAGTCTGCCAATGCAGCCAGCAATCTGATGGATTTGTTCCGTGAGAAGCGTGAGGCGCGTGAAATGCAGCGCCAGCAGATGCAGCAGCCTGTTCAGCAGGTGCCGCAAGCCGCAGGCGCAGCACGCACTGCCAAGCCTGCCGGTGCCGCGCAGCCTGCCAAAACCGCAACTGCGCCTGTTAAGACTGTTGCGGTCAAAGGGCCGCAGATTTACGATTACAAGCCTGAAAAGCTGGTAAAGGTAGATTTCACCACTGTTGATATGCAACTGACCGCAGCCATTTCTGAGGATGAGGGTGGTTTGTTGCCGTCTGCCCTTTATGCTGAAGCTGCGGATTTTATCAGTACTCTGCCGCAGCATGCCGGTGGCTTGATTAATCCGGTTGCCAAAAAGACCGCAGCGCAAACGGACACAGCTTTGGTAACTGCTGTTCTGGATGCGATGAAAGCCACGGATGTTAAGGCTGAGCAGTCTGTTGCAGAGGCAATTGTGTCCTTCTATGCAACCGAGCAGGCATTGCTATGGTCTGATGGTCTGAATGTTTCTTCCCGCGCTGAAGATGTGCTGGCGCTGTTTGAACGGGCAGAAGAAGAAGGGCTGGTTCCTGCTGAATATGCAGTGAAAGTGCCTGATCTGACCTTTGACGCTGCGCAAAAAGATCAGCGTATTCGTGAAATGGCGGCGTTTGAAATCAATCTGACTGCACGGGCATTGCGCTATGCGTTGGATGCCGGTGAGGGGCGGGTGATCGCCAATCGTCTGAGTGGTTTCCATGATTTGCCGCGCAATCGTATCAAGCCGGAACTGGTGCTGAAAACTCTGGAAGATGCATCTGATCCGGCAGAAGTGCTTAGCAGTTTCAATCCGCAAAACAGCTATTATCAGAAGCTGAAAGCGCAGCTGGCTTCGATGAAGCCGGAAACAAAAAACACTGTGCGCATTGCCGCGGATACGCTGATTAAACCGGGGCAGGACAATGCGGAACTGCCTAAAATTCTGGCGCTGATCGTACAAAAAGCACCAGCCGGTTATCTGAATAGCTATCAGGAGATGTTTGATCGTCACAAGGACGGGACACTTTATGATCCTGAATTGGTGGCCGCAGTTAAAGATTATCAGAAACTGATGGGTAAAACGCCGGATGGTGTGATCGGCAGTGCTACAATCTCTGCTTTGCAGGGTGAAACATCTTCAGTCAAACGCGAGCGTATTCTCTATGCGATGGAACGCCTGCGCTGGCTGCCGCGTGATTTCGGTCAGCGCTATGTTTTCGTCAATCAACCTGCCTATCGTGCGCAATATTTCGATCAGGGCAAAGAGCAGCTGGCAATGGATGTGGTGATCGGTTCACCGCGCAACCAGACACATTTCTTCTATGACACAATCAGCACCGTGGTGTTTAACCCGTCATGGGGCGTGCCGCGCTCTATTGTAATGAATGAAATGATGCCGCGTATTCTGGCTGATTCCGGCTATCTTGATCGCAATAATTATGAGGTGATTGCCGGTGGCAAGCGCGTGGCTTCATCCTCGGTCAACTGGTCTGCGGTTGCCCAAGGCAAAGCGCATGTCGGCGTGCGCCAGAAACCGGGACCGAATAATGCGCTGGGCGAGTTGAAGATTCTGTTTCCGAACAGCCACGATATCTATCTGCATGACACGCCGTCAAAAGCAGCGTTCAAGCGCGATATGCGGGCGATCAGTCATGGCTGTATCCGTCTGGCCGATCCGCGTGCCATGGCTTCTGCCGTGATGAGTACCGGTGAGGAAAACCTGACCAAATATTTCGGCAAGAATGAGCGCGGCATCAAAGTGCCGTCCGGTGTGCCGATTTACCTGACCTATTTCACCGCATGGCCAGATGAGGCGAGCGGTAAAATCCGTTATTATGACGATGTTTATGCGCGTGATGAAGGTCTGGCAAAGGCTTTCCAGAAAACGGAACAGAGTCGGGTAGCGGCAATGTAAATGTGAAAAAGGAGCAGTTCATCTGCTCCTTTTTGGTTTGTGGGCGGGATTTTTGCCGCTGTCGCAAACTCTTCACTTTAATATCGTTTGAAAATCCGGAAATTAACATCTGATTGGCCGAAGTCCTTTGCGTCCGGCAATCTGATTGGTTATCAATAGCGCGAAATTTCTGTAATACCGTTTCGGCTGATGAGGGCGGCGCGGTGTTGGCTCTACCGGTTTGTTTTACGCATTGTCTTTACGCAAAACCGCTTCGTCATTTTGCCGGACATGCTTTATGGAAGGATACTCCCAATGACAGCGATCATCGATATTGTCGGTCGTGAAATTCTCGACAGCCGCGGCAATCCGACTGTTGAAGTTGACGTGACACTGGAAGACGGTTCTTTTGGCCGTGCGGCTGTACCAAGTGGTGCATCAACCGGCGCTCACGAAGCAGTTGAACTGCGTGATGGCGGTACCCGTTATCTGGGTAAAGGCGTTGAACAGGCCGTTGAAGCCGTCAATGGTGCGATTTTTGACGCACTGGCCGGTCATGAAGCGGAATATCAGATCGAAATCGACCAGACCATGATTGATCTGGACGGTACGCCAAACAAAAGCCGCCTCGGCGCCAATGCAATTCTCGGCGTTTCCCTCGCGGTTGCCAAAGCTGCTGCACAGGCTTCCGGTCAGCCGCTGTATCGCTATGTTGGCGGTGCCAATGCCCATATCCTGCCGGTGCCGATGATGAATATCATCAATGGCGGCGCGCATGCGGACAATCCGATTGATTTTCAGGAATTCATGATTCTGCCGGTCGGCGCATCCAGCTTGCGTGAAGCTGTGCGTTACGGTGCGGAAGTGTTCCATACACTGAAATCCCGCTTGAAAGCTGCCGGTCACAACACCAATGTCGGTGACGAGGGCGGTTTCGCTCCTAACCTGCTGAGCGCGGAAGCAGCGCTTGATTTCGTTATGGAATCGATCGCTAAAGCCGGTTTCAAACCAGGTGAAGAAATTGCAATCGGTCTGGATTGCGCCGCGACTGAATTCTTCAAAGGCGGTAACTATGTCTATGAAGGCGAGGGCGTAACCCGTACACCACAACAGCAGGCTGAATATCTGGCCAAGCTGGCCGCAGACTATCCGATCATCAGCATTGAAGACGGTATGTCGGAAGATGATTGGGCAGGCTGGAAAACCCTCACCGATCTGACAGGCAAGAAAACCCAGCTCGTTGGCGATGATCTGTTCGTAACCAATTCCGCACGTCTGCGTGATGGTATCAAAATGGGCGTTGCCAATTCCATTCTGGTTAAAGTCAACCAGATCGGTACGCTGTCTGAAACCATGGATGCCGTGGAAACCGCTCATAAGAACGGCTACACCGCTGTGATGTCGCACCGCTCAGGCGAAACAGAAGATTCCACCATTGCGGATCTCGCTGTTGCCACCAATTGCGGCCAGATCAAAACCGGCTCGCTGGCGCGTTCGGACCGGTTGGCAAAATACAACCAGCTGATCCGTATTGAAGAAGAGCT
>NZ_ANNO01000481.1:0-8328 GCF_000409565.1 Pseudochrobactrum sp. AO18b | reverse complement strand
TTTTTTGTAATTAATGTCGCTTGTGGTCCGGTTCCGTAAGTCTCTGTTAAGGCTAATGTGCTTTAAATAAATATCGGGTGGAATTTATCGTGTTTCGATAAAACCACTCCTTATTTACGGGCAGATATCCGCGTATCGGATGCGTATTGCTCCAGAGGTGTGAGTATGTGGACAAAACAAAAGCGTAAAAGCATTAAAGGCCGCCTGATTGTGCCGGTTCTGGCTACGGCTTTTTTGTCCTATTTTGGTTTTCATGCTTATAATGGTGCCTATGGTATCTATTCCAAGGAACAATTGCTGGCGCAAACCGTTTCGCTCAATAAGCAACTGACTGATCTGACCGAGCAGAGAGAGTCTCTGGAGCGACAGGTTTTGCAGCTTCGTGATGGTTCAATTGACAAGGATATTCTGGATGAGCAGGCGCGCCGCGCATTGAATCTGTCTCATGCGGATGAGGTTACAATTATTGTCGATCGCGGCAAAAAGACCAATTAACTGAATTGCAGTTAATTGGATGTTTTCTTATTATTTTCAATAACTTAAATAGTGCAAAATTAGCTGTTTAGACATATTGTAAGTTTGGCTGATGAGGTTTATTCTGCGCCCACCATAACAGGGAGCAAAATATGGCACCTAGGGCACAAAAAACTGCTGCGGGTAAATCGCAGGCAGCTCTGTCTAACACTCTCAAGGCACCCCAGCCTAACCAGTTCACCAAAGAAGAAGATCTTCACGCTTACCGTGAGATGCTGCTGATCCGTCGCTTCGAAGAAAAAGCCGGTCAGCTCTATGGTATGGGTTTCATCGGCGGTTTCTGTCACCTTTACATTGGTCAGGAAGCTGTTGTTGTCGGCATGCAGAAAGCCATGCAGGAAGGCGATCAGGTTATCACTGCCTATCGCGACCACGGTCACATGCTCGCAGCCGGTATGAGCGCGCGCGGCGTGATGGCTGAGCTGACCGGTCGTCGCGGCGGCTTGTCGAAAGGCAAGGGCGGCTCGATGCATATGTTCTCGAAAGAGAAGCATTTCTACGGCGGTCACGGTATTGTTGGTGCGCAGGTGTCGCTCGGTACCGGTCTGGCTTTTGCAAACCGCTATCGCGGTAATGACAGCGTTTCCATCACCTATTTCGGTGACGGCGCTGCCAACCAGGGTCAGGTTTACGAAAGCTTCAACATGGCATCGCTGTGGAAGCTGCCTGTTGTATTTGTAATCGAAAATAACCGCTATGCGATGGGTACTGCTGTAACCCGCGCTTCGGCTGAAACCGATTTCTCCCGTCGCGGTCTGTCCTTCAATATTCCTGGTATTCAGGTTGACGGTATGGATGTGCGCGCTGTGAACGCCGCCAGTGAAGAAGCACTGGAATGGGCACGTTCCGGCAAGGGTCCGATCATTCTCGAAATGCAGACCTATCGTTACCGTGGTCACTCGATGTCCGATCCTGCGAAGTACCGCAGCAAGGATGAAGTGCAGAAGATGCGCTCCGAGCATGATCCGATCGAGCAGGTTAAATACCGCATGATGGATAATGGCTGGTTCTCGGAAGATGACCTGAAGGCGATTGATAAGGAAGTTCGTGACATTGTTGCTGATTCAGCAGACTTTGCACAGAATGATCCGGAGCCGGATGCATCTGAACTCTACACTGATATTCTGCTGTAAGGAGCGAGCGCTATGCCTGTTGAAATTCTTATGCCAGCGCTCTCCCCGACAATGGAAGAGGGCAAACTCTCCAAATGGCTGAAAAAGGAAGGCGATAAGGTCGCTTCCGGTGATGTCATTGCTGAGATTGAAACCGATAAAGCAACCATGGAAGTGGAAGCTGTTGACGAAGGCACCATCGGCAAACTGCTGATTGCTGAAGGGACTGAAGGCGTTAAGGTAAACTCAGTGATTGCTGTGTTGCTGGCTGACGGTGAAAGCGCTGACAGCATTGGCGCAGCGGCTCCTGCTGCAGCGCCTGCCGTTGAACAGCCGACTATGGTTACTTCGGAAGCACCAGTTGTTGCCGGTGAGAAGCCAGGTGCTTCAACACCTGCTGCTCCTGCTGCGCCTAAAATCGAAGTTGCCAATGATCCGGATATTCCGGCTGGTACAAAGATGGTGCCGACCACTGTTCGTGACGCTCTGCGTGACGCAATGGCTGAAGAAATGCGCCGCGACCCTGACGTATTCGTCATGGGTGAAGAAGTTGCTGAATATGAAGGTGCCTATAAGGTAACCAAAGGCCTGCTGGCTGAATTCGGTGACAAGCGCGTTGTCGATACACCAATCACCGAGCACGGCTTTGCCGGTATCGCTGTTGGTGCTGCCTATACCGGTCTGCGTCCGATTGTTGAGTTCATGACCTTCAACTTTGCCATGCAGGCGATTGACCAGATCATCAACTCTGCTGCCAAGACATTGTATATGTCCGGTGGTCAGATGGGTGCGCCTATGGTGTTCCGTGGTCCTTCGGGTGCTGCTGCACGCGTTGGTGCACAGCACTCCCAGTGCTATGCAGCATGGTACAGCCATATTCCGGGTCTGAAAGTCATCATGCCTTATTCGGCTGCTGATGCTAAAGGTCTGCTCAAGGCTGCAATCCGTGATCCGAACCCGATCATCTTCCTTGAAAACGAAGTTATGTATGGCCACACATTTGATGTGCCGGACATTGAAGATTTCGTGCTGCCAATCGGTAAAGCCCGCATTCACAAAGTCGGTAAAGATGCGACCATCGTGTCCTTCGGTATCGGCATGACCTATGCGATCAAGGCAGCTGAAGAGCTGGCACAGCAGGGTATCGACGTTGAAATCATCGATCTGCGTACCATCCGTCCGATGGATATGCCGACTGTGATTGAATCGGTCAAAAAGACCGGCCGTCTGGTTACTGTTGAAGAAGGCTTCCCGCAGTCTTCCGTGGGTACAGAAATTGCAACCCGCGTGATGCAGCAGGCTTTCGACTATCTCGATGCGCCGATTATGACCATTGCCGGTAAAGACGTGCCGATGCCATATGCCGCCAACCTTGAAAAGCTGGCACTGCCATCGGTTGCGGAAGTTGTTGAGGCTGTTAAAGCTGTCACCTACGCTCGTTAAGGGGAAGATTAAACATGGCTATCAAAATCACGATGCCGGCTCTTTCTCCGACAATGGAAGAAGGTAATCTGGCAAAATGGCTGGTCAAAGAAGGCGATAAAGTCTCCGCAGGTGACGTTATTGCCGAGATCGAAACCGACAAGGCAACTATGGAAGTAGAAGCCGTTGATGAAGGTATCGTAGCCAAGCTGGTTGTGCCTGCCGGAACTGAAAGCGTGAAGGTCAATGCCCTGATCGCCGTTCTGGCGGAAGATGGTGAAGATGTTGCTGAAGCTGCGAAAGCAGCTTCAGGCGATGCACCGGCCGCAGCGCCAAAAGCTGAAGCCGCTGCACCGGTTGCTGCCGTTGCACCAGTATCCGCACCGGCACCGGTTGCTGCTGCTCCGGCAGCGACACCTGCGCCTGCTGCTGCTCCGGCTCCTGTTGCTAAAGGCGGGCGTCTGTTCGCTTCGCCGCTGGCACGTCGCGTTGCCAAGGATGCAGGCGTGGAACTGGCTGCTGTTTCCGGCACCGGCCCGCATGGCCGCATCATCCGCAAGGATGTTGAAGCTGCGATTGCTTCCGGCGTTAAAGCTCCTGCCAAGCCGGTTGCTTCTGCTGCAGCACCTCAGATTGCCGTTTCCGGCGCTTCGGATGAAGCCACCCTCAAAATGTTTGAGGAAGGTTCATACGAGCTGGTACCACATGACGGTATGCGCAAAACCATTGCGCGCCGCCTGATGGAATCCAAGCTGACTGTTCCGCATTTCTATCTGACGATTGATTGCGAACTGGATGCTCTGCTGGCACTGCGTTCACAGCTCAATGCTGCGGCACCAATGATCAAAACCGAAAAAGGTGAAGTGCCTGCTTACAAGCTTTCGGTCAATGATCTGGTCATCAAAGCAACAGCTCTGGCACTGCGCGACATTCCGGAAGCCAATGTTTCCTGGACTGATGCAGGCATGGTCAAGCACAAACATGCGGATGTCGGCGTTGCCGTTTCCATTCCGGGTGGCCTGATTACGCCAATCGTTCGTGGTGCAGAAACCAAGGCTCTGTCTGCCATCTCCAATGAGATGAAAGATCTGGCCAAGCGCGCCCGCGACCGCAAACTGAAGCCTTCGGAATATCAGGGCGGCACCACTTCGGTGTCCAACCTCGGTATGTTCGGCGTCAAAGACTTCGCAGCGATCATCAACCCGCCACATGCAACAATCTTTGCAGTTGGTGCCGGTGAACAGCGCGCAGTTGTCAAAAACGGCGAACTGGCTGTAGCAACCGTAATGTCCGTCACGCTTTCCACTGACCACCGCGCCGTTGATGGTGCGTTGGCTGCGGAACTGGCGAAGGTTTTCAAGAACTACATTGAAAACCCGCTCGGCATGCTGGTCTAAGAAAAGACAGGCGCCTCAGATTTCTGGGGCGCCGTTGCTTTCCCGCAAAAGGCGCGAACATGAAATCAGTTTTATGTTTTGGTGATTCACTGACATGGGGCTATCAGGCACCGGATGGTGCACGTCTGCCGCTTGAGGATCGCTGGCCGTCTGTTTTGCAGAAAGGCCTTGGTGCTCAGGCGCATGTGATTGCTGAAGGGCTGAACGGCCGCACCACTGCTTTTGACGATTATACCGCACCGGAAGACCGCAACGGTTCACGCATTCTGCCGACATTGCTGGGCACCCATGCGCCGCTTGATCTGGTGATTATCCTGCTCGGCAGCAATGATATGAAACCGCAGGTCGTTGGTGATGCTTTTTCCAGCCATTGCGGTATGCGCAGACTGATCCAGATCATCCGCAATCATCCGTATCGTGAAGGCTATGCGGTGCCGGATATTCTGATTGTGGCTCCGCCGCATATCACTGAGAGCGCTGATCCGTTTTTTGCCTCGCTCTTTGCGGGTGGTATTACGGAATCGCGCAAGCTGGGGCTGCTCTTGTCAGATCTGGCGGATGAAATGGAATGCAGCTTCTTTGATGCATCCGGCGTTGCGAAAACCACGCCGCTGGATGGTGTGCATCTGGATGCGGAAAATACACGGGCTATCGGCAAGGCACTGGAGCCTGTTGTGCGCCTGATCTTGGGTTTGTAGTTATAAGAGCGTATCCCGAAAAGTGTGAAGCGGTTTTCGGACAAGATACGCGAAAACCAATAGATATAATGAATGATGCGCCGGTAACCGGCATAGAAACCATTCAAGGAGAATGAGCGTGTCCAACAATTACGACGTTATCGTGGTCGGTTCCGGTCCCGGCGGTTATGTAACTGCTATCCGTGCCGCTCAGCTCGGACTTAAAACCGCGATTGTTGAACGTGAGCACCTTGGCGGTATCTGCCTCAACTGGGGCTGTATCCCGACCAAAGCTCTGCTGCGCTCGGCTGAAATTCTGCATTTCGGTGAAAATGCCAAGGATTACGGCCTGATGCTCGAAGGTAAAATCAGCGCAGATGTGAAGGCAGTTGTTGCCCGTTCGCGCGGTGTGTCAGCGCGCCTCAATGGCGGCGTTGCCTTCTTGATGAAGAAGAACAAGATCGATGTGATCTGGGGTGAAGCCAAGGTTACCAAAGGCGCATCCGCCGGTAAGCCTGCTGAAATCGTAGTTTCCAAAACCACCAAACAGCCAATGCCGCCACAGAATCCGGTGCCTAAAGGCGTTTTGGGTGAGGGTACTTACACAGCCAAACACATTATTCTGGCAACCGGTGCGCGCCCTCGTGCGCTGCCTGGCATTGAGCCGGATGGCAAGCTGATCTGGACCTATTTCGAAGCAATGGTTCCGCAGGAACTGCCAAAGAGCCTGCTGGTTATGGGCTCCGGCGCAATTGGTATCGAATTCGCTTCCTTCTACCGTACCATGGGCGTTGACGTGACTGTTGTTGAAGTCATGAAAAACATCATGCCGGTTGAAGATGCAGAAATCTCGACCTTTGCCCGTAAGCTGCTTGAAAAGCAGGGCATGAAGATCATCACCGAAGCCAAAGTGACCAAAGTGGTCAAAGGCGCGAATTCAGTCACCGCCAGCGTGGAAACCAATGACGGTAAGGTGCAGGAAATCACAGCTGATCGTATGATCTCGGCTGTCGGTGTTGTCGGCAATATTGAAAATCTCGGTCTTGAAGCACTCGGCGTTAAAACTGATCGCGGTTGCGTGGTGATTGACGGCTACGGCAAGACCAATGTCGAAGGCATTTATGCCATCGGCGACGTTGCCGGTCCTCCGATGCTGGCGCACAAAGCCGAGCATGAAGGCGTTATCTGCGTTGAGAAGATTGCCGGTGTACCGAATGTTCATGCGCTGGATAAGGGCAAAATTCCGGGCTGCACCTATTGTAACCCGCAGGTTGCTTCCGTTGGTCTGACCGAAGCCAAAGCCAAAGAACAGGGCTTTGATATCCGCGTTGGCCGCTACCAGTTTGCTGCAAACGGTAAAGCAATTGCGCTGGGCGAAGATCAGGGTCTGGTTAAGACCATTTTCGACAAGAAGACCGGCCAGTTACTCGGCGCGCACATGGTTGGCGCTGAAGTCACTGAACTTATTCAGGGCTTTGTGATTGCAATGAATCTCGAAACCACCGAAGAAGAACTGATGCATTCCGTATTCCCGCATCCTACCTTGTCAGAAATGATGAAGGAAAGCGTGCTGGATGCCTATGGCAAAGTTCTGAACGCTTAATATCTATTCCGGCCTGATGATAAAATTCAGGCCGGTTTCACTCTTGAGAAGGATCGCAATTGCCGCTGATTAAAGACGGATCACCCTATCGCAAAGCCGCGCTGACAGTGCTGAAATATTCAACACTGATTGGTCTTGGGCTTGGTTTTGGTGTATCGACGCTCAGCTTTCTGTCCGGCAATGTGATTTCAATCAATGGCTATGCACTCTCGGGCTGGTATGGCGTGTGGAGTGTAACACTGGCGCTGGGACTGGCCGGATTTTGTTTCGGCCTGATCTGGGCACTGGTATTCAAGGCAATCGGTGAAGCAGCGCGACGTTGAGACCGGTTGTATATAAAAGCTGACGGCTTATATGAGCTGTTATCAGTTTTGATAAGAGCAGGGTTTGAAGCTTGTAGTTTACCTTGTTCGTCCTGCCTGATAAACAGGCGCAATATTCTGGCCGGACTTTCCGGTGTTACGAAATCTGAAGGCCGCAACGGCCGTTTTGGGAAAGACATATGGTTACGCTTCTGGACACCGTTAACGACGACAGAAAACGCCTTCGTCATCCTGAGAAGGCCAATCGGCCCGACACAGCACTTTTGAAAAAGCCTGACTGGATTCGCGTGAAAGCTCCGACTTCGCGCGGCTATGGCGAGACCCGCGATATTGTGCGCTCTAACAAGCTTGTCACAGTATGCGAGGAAGCCGGCTGCCCGAATATAGGCGAGTGCTGGGATAAGAAACACGCGACATTCATGATTATGGGTGAAATCTGCACCCGTGCCTGCGCGTTCTGTAACGTATCGACCGGTATTCCGACCAATCTCGACCCGAATGAGCCGGAAAATGTGGCCAAGGCCGTGAAACAGATGGGGCTGACCCATGTGGTTATCACTTCCGTTGACCGCGATGATCTGGCCGATGGCGGCGCACAGCATTTTGCTGAAGTGATTCATGCAATCCGTGCAGCCAGCCCGCAGACTACGATCGAAATCCTGACACCGGACTTCCTGCGTAAGGAAGGTGCCCTTGAGATCGTTGTTAAGGCGCGTCCGGATGTGTTCAACCACAATCTGGAAACAGTGCCGTCCAACTATCTGAAGGTGCGTCCGGGTGCCCGTTACTTCCACTCCCTGCGTCTGTTGCAGCGTGTGAAAGAACTCGATCCGACCATTTTCACCAAATCCGGCATCATGGTTGGTCTGGGTGAAGAGCGTAATGAAGTGCTGCAGCTGATGGATGATCTGCGCTCGGCTGATGTGGATTTCATGACCATTGGTCAGTATTTGCAGCCAACCCGTAAGCATCATGCGGTTATCCGTTATGTGACACCGGACGAGTTCAAATCCTTTGCCACAATCGGTAAAACCAAAGGCTTCCTGCTGGTTGCTTCCAGCCCGCTGACACGCTCTTCGCACCATGCGGGTGATGATTTTGCCAAGCTGCGTGCCGCCCGTGAAGCGCTGATCGCCAGCCGTAACTAAAACTTATAGATCATGCCGCAATTTACTGCCACACGTCAGGTTCAGCACCGCGCGGAGCAAATGTTTGCTCTCGTCGCGGATGTTGAAACTTATCCGCAATTTGTCCCGATGT
>NZ_ANNO01000480.1:0-2977 GCF_000409565.1 Pseudochrobactrum sp. AO18b | reverse complement strand
GGCAAGACATTACTGGTGGCCGACATGACTGTCGGCTACAAACTGATCCGTGAGACATTCACCACACAGGTGCTGCTCAAGCCGGATGAACGGGTGATTGAAGTCAAATATATTGACGGCCCGTTCCGCTATCTCGACAACCGCTGGACATTTGTACCGGTCGGTGACGGTACGCATAGCGATGTGGATTTCTTCATTGATTATGAATTTAAGAGCCGCACGCTTGGTCTGGTAATGGGCTCAATGTTTGATCTGGCTTTCCGCAAATTTGCGGAAGCTTTTGAAAAACGCGCCGATCAGATTTACGGCATTGAAGCCGGTAATGCGATTAAGTAATTAAAATTACTCAGTCAGTCTTTGCAGAACCAAATCCAGTGCGGCCTGCACTGTGGCTAACCGGATAGCGTCGCGCGATTGGTCGCCGAAACGGCATTCCTGATGTAGTGTTTCAAAACCATGTCTTGCACAGGCAATATGTACCAGCCCGACCGGTTTTTCTGCTGTGCCGCCCGATGGGCCTGCAACGCCGGTCACGGCGACAGAGATACCAGCCTGCGGGGCATGTTTCAGCGCACCTTCGGCCATGGCGATGGCGACTGGTTTGGATACGGCACCAAAATCACGGAGCAGGCTTTGAGAAACACCAATCAGCGAGGCTTTGGCTTCATTGCTATAGGTGACAAAGCCGCAATCAACGACATCGGACGAACCGGCTATGTCGGTCAGTGCGGCGGCAATCATGCCGCCGGTGCAGGATTCGGCAGTGGTAATCATGAGCTGCGCCTTGCGGCAGGCATCAAGAACGGCGAGGGCCTGCTCTGTTGATTTATTATTGCACATGTTCTTGTCCCAAAACCGCTGCCCACTTTTGGGGAACATGTTGTGCAATCAAACTCATGATCTTCTTCCTTTATGCGGGCACTTCACCCGGATAGATAACGCTGACAGTCACGATAGAGGCGATGCCTTCCTTGCGGCCGACAAAGCCCATTTTCTCGTTGGTCGTGGCTTTGACCGAAACACGGTCGGTACTTACGCCGAGCATATCGCTGAGTTCTGCGGTCATAGCTTCCCGATGCGGGCCGATTTTCGGTTCTTCGGCAATCAGTGTAATATCGGCATTGGCAATACGTCCACCGGCTTCGCGCACGGTTTTCACTGCAAACTCAACAAATTGCCGTGAGGCAGCACCTTTCCACTGCGGATCAGACGGGGGGAAATGCGTACCGATATCGCCTGCACCGCGGGTGGCGAGCAGGGCATCCGTCAGCGCATGCAGCGCCACATCGGAATCGGAGTGGCCATTGAGCTTGTGTGTGTGCGGAATTTTCACGCCGCAAAGCCACACATGGTCGCCTGCCTCGAAACTATGCACGTCATAACCATTGCCCGTGCGGATGTCCGGAAACGCAACCATATCCTGACGCAAGCGCTGATCTGCCATTTCAATATCCTTTGCCCATGTAATTTTAGTATTGTCGGCTGAGCCTTCGACAACACGAACAGGAATGCTCTGCCATTCTGCAATGGCGGCATCATCGGTGAAATCTGTGCGTCCCAATGCAAATGCTGCATTATGCGCATCGAGAATTGGGGCGAAGGGAAAACTCTGCGGTGTCTGCGCAGCAAAAAGGCCTGCGCGCGGCACGGTTTTGGTGACCAAAGCATCGCCGCCAGCCTGTTTCAGCGTATCGGACACGGCAAGGGCAGGCAGCACGCCGGTTTGCGGGTGCAGGGCAATCATGATGCGCTTGAGCAAATCCTGCGTAATAAACGGGCGCACGCCGTCATGAATCATCACATAATCCGGTGCATCATCGCACAAAGCGAGCAGGCCGAGGCGGGTGGATTCCTGTCGCGTCGGACCGCCGGTAACAAGGCGGATACGCGCAGCATCAATATCAGCGCGTTGCAGCGCAGCATGATAAAGATCGTGATCGTCGGAATGGATCACCACCACCACAGGCGAAATCTGCTCGCAGGCCAGAAAGGTACGTAAAGTATGCGCCAGCACGGCCTGACCGCCAATGCGGCGATATTGTTTAGGGCCTTCGGTACTCTGACCGGCGCGTTCTCCGCGTCCTGCGGCGACTATAACTGCTGCTGTGCGAATGAGAAAAACCTTTCCGAGCTGTCACACCTCTGTTTATAGCGAATACCGCCTCATGGTGTTAAATGCCAGTGATGTTTTTTTGATAATCGTATGATGTTTAAAGAGCTTTAGTAAAATCCGCTTTTTCTTGCATGAAGATGATAAAACCTATAAATCTGCTTAAAGTTTGAGCGTTTTTAATATTGCACAATTTTTAGGCTGATGATGACGACTGCAATCCTGCCATTAAAGATCGGAAACGTGGAAATCCGTAATCGCGTATTTCTGGCGCCGATGTCCGGCGTATCTGATCTGCCGTTTCGTCGTCGGGCGTGGGAGGCCGGTGCAGGACTGGTTGTGTCTGAGATGGTTGCCAGTGCGGAACTTTGTAACCATCACTCCGAGAGCCGCAAGCGCATGGAGCGCGGTGATCTGCAGACCCATGTGGTGCAGCTCGCAGGCCGTGAAGCGCATTGGATGGGTGAGGCCGCCAAGATCGCTGAAGGTGAAGGCGCGGATATTGTCGATATCAATATGGGCTGCCCTGCCAAGAAGGTGACCGGCGGTTATTCCGGCTCGGCGCTGATGCGTGATCTTGACCATGCGCTGACACTGATTGAAGCAACCGTACAGGCTGTCAAAGTGCCGGTTACGCTGAAGATGCGGCTTGGATGGGATCACAATTCAATCAATGCACCGGAACTGGCACGACGTGCTGTTGATGCCGGTGTGCAGATGATTACCGTACATGGCCGCACGCGCTGCCAGTTCTATACCGGTCATGCCGATTGGGATGCTATCCGCGCAGTACGTGAGGCAATTTCCGTGCCGCTTGTTGCCAATGGCGATGTGGGTAGTGCTGCGGATGTGCAGGAAATTATGCGC
>NZ_ANNO01000479.1:0-14143 GCF_000409565.1 Pseudochrobactrum sp. AO18b | reverse complement strand
GCAGCCTATGGCCAGCCTTGGCTGGCGGGACAGGTCGCAGATGAATTGCGCGGTGATGAAGCTAAGGCTGCGCCGCAAAATCTCAGCGATTATATTCTCGCACATTATCACGCCATGCTGGAGCATTATGGTGAGAAAACCGGTATCCGCCATGCCCGCAAACATCTGGGCTGGTATATGGAGCGCCATACAGAGGGTGTCCCTGATACGGTCAAGAAGGCGCTGATGACCTCAGGCAATGCGCAGGAAGTATCAGACATTCTTACGGATATTTTTACCGGCCTGTCACCGGTCGCAGGGACAAAATCCCTGAAGGATGCTGCCTGATGGACGCTGCTGCATTCTCTTTGTCCGATCATGTGCTGAATACATTGCCGCAAGCGGTGATAATGGCGGATGCTGCGGGACAGATTATTTATGCCAATGCGCAGGCTGAGGTGTTTTTCCGCTCCAGTGCGGGAATCTTGAAGCGTCATGGTCTCAATTATTTTCTGCCGCCTGCAAGCCCGCTGATCGGACTGATTGCGCAGGTTATTCAAAGCGGTACAGCGGTTAATGAATATCATATTGATCTGTCGTCGCCGCGTATGGGCACAGAGCGCATGGTTGATGTGCAGGTAACACCGGTCAGTGAAATACCGGATCAGGTTGTTATCCTGTTTAAAGAAACAGCCATGGCGGAGAAGCTCAATCGCCAGATGAGCCATCGCGGCGCGGCACGTTCTGTTACCGGTCTGGCGGCAATGCTGGCGCATGAAATCAAGAACCCGCTTTCAGGCATTCGCGGTGCGGCGCAATTGCTGGAAATGTCTGCTCGCGATGCTGCCAATGAGTCCGACTGCGAATTGACACAGCTGATCCGTGATGAAGCTGACCGTATTGTTGCGCTTGTTGACCGGATGAATGTGTTTTCCGACGAACGTCCGATTGAGCGCTCTGCTGTCAATCTGCATACGGTACTGGGTCATGTTAAAACGCTGGCGAGCCACGGCTTTGCATCCCATGTCACAATCCGCGAGGATTATGATCCGTCCCTGCCGCGTGTCTGGGGCAATCGGGATCAGCTGATACAGGTATTTCTCAACCTGATTAAAAATGCGGCTGAAGCGATTGAGCCGGAAGAACGCTCGGGGCGAAAGGGCGAGATCCTGCTGACCTCTGCCTATAAAGCCGGTATGCATATGATTGTGCCGGCAACGGGCGAGCGCCTGTCTCTGCCGCTGGAATATTGCGTGATTGATAATGGCGGCGGTGTCGCACCGGATATTCTGCCGATCCTGTTTGATCCGTTTATCACGACCAAAACCAATGGCTCGGGGCTGGGCTTGCCTTTGGTTGCCAAGATCATTGCCGATCATGGTGGCATGATTGAATGCGAAAGTTTCTCCGGAAAAACCATTTTTCGTATTCTGTTGCCTATCTGGAAACAGGACAGTTCTGTCGTTTAAATTTAAACATTAAAATATCTATCTAATGTGATGTAATATAATATTTATATATGTGGGGGGTGAGGCATTGAATGAACCGGTAATCATCGTTGCTGAAGATGATGCAGCCATGCGCACAGTGCTTAATCAGGCGCTGAGCAGAGCAGGTTATGCTGTGCGCCTTGCCAGCAATCGTGCGGCGCTTTGGGCGCTGATTACGAGCGGCGAAGGTGATCTGGTTATCAGCGATGTGAATATGCCGGACGGGTCGGTGTTCGAAATCCTGCCGCGCATCCGCAAAGCGCGGCCTGATCTGCCAGTGGTGGTGATGAGTGCGCAGAATACTTTCATGACTGCTATTCGCGCCTCGGAAGCCGGTGCCTATGATTATCTGCCAAAGCCTTTTGACCTGAGCGAAATGGTAAGTCTGCTGCGTCGTGCGCTGTCCGAACCAAAGCCGGTGCAAGCAAAGCATGACGTGGACGATCAAGCAGAGAATATGCCGCTCGTTGGTCGCTCAGTTGCAATGCAGGATGTCTATCGTGTGCTGGCACGCATGATGCAGACTGATCTGACGCTGATGATCACCGGTGAGTCCGGTACGGGTAAAGAACTGGTTGCCCGCGCTTTGCATGAATATGGCCGCCGCCGTAACGGGCCGTTTGTGGCGATCAATATGGCAGCTATTCCGCGTGATCTGATTGAATCTGAATTATTCGGTCATGAAAAAGGGGCATTTACCGGCGCGCAGCAGCGTTTTTCAGGCCGTTTTGAGCAGGCCAATGGTGGTACATTGTTTCTCGATGAAATCGGCGATATGCCGATGGAGGCGCAGACGCGTCTGTTGCGCGTGCTTCAGCAGGGCGAATATATGACCGTTGGCGGGCGTACGCCGATTAAAACCGATGTACGTATCGTTGCTGCTACCAATAAGGATTTGCTCAAAGCAATTCACAAAGGTCAGTTCCGCGAGGATTTATACTACCGGCTCAATGTGGTGCCGCTGCGTATGCCGCCATTGCGTGAGCGCAGCGAGGATGTGCCGGATCTGGTGCAGCATTTCTTCCGGCTGGTGGAAAAGGAAGGTCTGCCGCCGAAGCAGATCAGTGCCGAGGGCTTTGCTGCGCTGCGCCATTACACATGGCCCGGTAATGTGCGCGAGCTGGAAAATCTGGTGCGCAGACTTGCAGCACTCTATCCGCAGGATGAGATCAATGCCGAGATTATTCGTCACGAATTGCAGCATCTGCCACCGTCATTACAGACTGACGAAGCAGGGCTGAAAGCGGATCAGATCACTAACTTACGTGAGGCGACGGAGATTTATCTGCGCCAGTATTTCGCCTCCTTCAACGGTGAACTGCCGCCGCAGGGGCTCTATGACCGGATTTTGCACGAGATTGAATATCCGCTGCTGGCTGCAAGCCTGACAGCCACATCCGGCAATCAGATCAAGGCCGCAGAATTGCTGGGTTTGAACCGCAATACACTGCGCAAAAAAATCCGCGACCACGACCTCAATATTTTTAGGGGTTGATGGAAATTTGTTTGATTTTTAAAGTAAAAATTTCAAGAGGTGTATTTAAGTAATTATAATATATAGGGAAAATATTTTATGGGTATTATAAGAACGCTGCTGCTTGCATCGATTTCGCTTGTGTTTGTAGTTCCAGTAGCTGCTTTTGCGGAAGACAGGCGTTGTAATGATCGTAAGCCGGTGAATTCAATCAATGAAATGTTTTCGGCTCTTTATGCGTGCTGGCAACCACCGAAAGGAACTGCGGGTATGAGTATTACATTGCGATTTTCTCTGCGGCGCGATGGAACTCTCATAGGCAAGCCACGCACAACTTTTACCGAAAAAATAAATAATGATGAGCTTTCCAAGGCCTTTGTGGCTTCTATTTTAGAAGCGCTTAATAAGTCATTACCTGTGCCATTTACGGAAAGTATGGGGGGAGCGGTTGCTGGCAGACCTATGACTTTGAGATTTATATCCCAAGAAATTCGCGACCTTTAATAAAGCTATTATATTTTAATTCGCACAGCGATAACGTTGCATATGTGCAACATTCTGTTGCATGACGGCAACGGTTTATAATAGATTAACGGAATGGATAAGACGAGTCTGCTTGAGTGGTTGCGCGAATTTAAACCTGCACGGGTGAGTGAACAAAGACGTTTGCTGGCTCTGCCGGGTGTGATCATTGTTGTCCTGTCGATTATTGCATCACTTGTCTCCTTTCTGATTATGATCGGCGTCACGCCGATTGTTCCTGATCTGCATGTGACGCTGACGCTCATCATCATCAATGTGGTGCTGGTCGTCAGCCTGCTGGCGCTGATTATCCGCGAGATTTTCCGCATCACACAGGCGCGGCGTCATGGCCGCGCTGCCGCGCGTTTGCATGTGCGCATTGTGGCGCTGTTCTCGCTGATTGCAGCAGTTCCGGCGATTGTTGTGGCGATTGTTGCCAGTGTAACGCTCAATCTCGGGCTGGATCGCTGGTTTGAAACCAATACGCGCAATATCGTCAATTCATCGATCAGCCTTGCCAATGGTTATATCAATGAAACCGCGCGTAACCTGCAAAGCACGACCTATTCCATGTTGCAGGACATGGATGCGCAACGCACGCTCTATAGTCTCGACCGTAACGGTTTTGTGCAGCTGATGACCTTGCAGGCGCTGGGGCGCGGTTTGCTCGGCGCGCAGTTATTGCGCGAAGACGGCTCGATTGCCTTGCGCAGCGAACAGGGCGGCGCAAATCTGCCGCAACCGCCGTCTGAGGCGGTTGAAACAGCACGGGACGGCAATCCGGTGATTATTCCGCCGGGTCCGACCAGCAACTTCGTTGGCGCGATTATCAAGATGCGTGAGATACCCGATGTGTATCTCTACACCGTACGTGCTGTTGATGCGCAAATTCTCGATTCCATGCGTCTGATGGAGGCGAACACCAAGCGCTATCAGGATATGGAGGCGAACCGCATCCCGACGCAGGTGATCTTTGCGCTGCTTTATTTCGGCCTGATGCTGATTGTTTTGCTGCCGGCGATCTGGACAGGTATTGCTGTGGCAGACCGTCTGGTGCGGCCGATCCGCCAGCTGATCGGTGCTGCTGATGAAGTGGCTGTCGGTAATCTGGATATTTCCGTGCCGGTGCGCTCCAGCGATGGTGATCTCGGCGCATTGTCGGGCACTTTCAATAACATGGTTGCCGAGCTGAAAAGCCAGCGCACCGATCTTTTGGCCGCTAAAGACCAGATTGATGAGCGCCGCCGCTTCTCCGAGGCTGTGTTGTCCGGTGTTACCGCCGCGGTGATCGGGGTGGATGCGCTGGGGCTGATTAATATCGTCAACCGCTCGGCAGAGCAGATGTTCTGCCTTGAGCCGGATGAGGTTATCGGTACCAGCCTGAGCACGCATATTCCGGAAATCGGACAGGTCTTTGAAGTGGCACATGATTCCGGCCGCGCGGTTTATCGCGAGCAGGTCTCAATGATGCGCGGCGGGCTGACCCGTACTTTCAATGTGCAGATCACGATTGAGGACGGCACGGGCGATGAACGCTCCTATGTGGTTACAATTGATGATATTACTGATCTGGTACAGGCACAGCGCTCAACGGCATGGGCCGATGTGGCGCGGCGTATCGCCCATGAGATCAAGAACCCGCTGACACCAATCCAGCTTTCTGCCGAGCGTATCCGCCGCCGTTATGGCAAGGTTATTACCGAAGATCGTGAGGTTTTCGACCAGTGTGTGGAAACGATTGTCCGTCAGGTCGGCGATATTGGTCGTATGGTGGATGAATTCTCGTCCTTTGCACGGATGCCGAAGCCGAAAATGGAAACCATTGATTTGCGGGATTCGCTGAAAGAAGCCGCATTCTTGGTGGAAGTCAGCCGCAGTGAGATCAGTTTTGAGCAGCAGTTGAGTGAAGTGCCGCTTTATGGCCATTTTGACAGTCGTCTGCTTGGACAGGCTTTTGGTAACATTATCAAGAATGCCAGCGAGGCTATTGAAGCGGTTACTGATGAAGATAATTATCACGGACATATTCTGCTGAAAGCCTATCAGGACAAGGATCAGTTGATTGTCGAAGTGATTGATAACGGCAAAGGCCTGCCCGGTGATAACCGGCAGCGGCTGCTGGAGCCTTATATGACAACGCGTGAAAAAGGCACCGGCCTTGGCCTCGCTATTGTCAGAAAAATCGTTGAGGATCACGGCGGGCATATGGAACTGCATGATGCACCGGCTGACTTCTATCAGGGCAGAGGTGCGATGATCCGTATGGTTTTCCCTGCAACACCGCCGGAAATGGCAGGGACACAGACAAATGAGGAGTTGCAGGCATGACAGACAGATGCAGGCAGCTGAATGATAAATACCTGCGGATAGATCACTTTGTGGTAAATCTGCAGGATAATGGGAACAAGGCAGGTGGATTAAATGGCTTCTGATATTCTCGTCGTTGATGATGAAACGGACATCCGTGATCTGGTTGCTGGTATTTTAAGCGACGAAGGTCACGAAACCCGCACAGCTTTTGATGCGGACAGCGCATTGGCCGCGATCAATGATCGTGTGCCGCGGCTGATTTTTCTGGATATCTGGTTGCAGGGCAGCCGTCTGGACGGGTTGGCATTGCTGGATGAAATCAAGAAACTGCATCCGGATCTGCCGGTGGTGATGATCTCCGGTCACGGTAATATTGAAACTGCTGTCTCGGCTATCCGTCGCGGCGCTTATGATTTCATCGAAAAGCCGTTCAAGGCAGATCGTCTGATCCTCGTGGCAGAGCGGGCATTGGAGACATCAAACCTTAAGCGCGAAGTTTCTAACTTACGCAAACGCTCCGGTGAGACATTCGAACTGCTGGGTAATTCGCTGGCGATGAACCAGTTGCGCCAGACCATCGAACGCGTGGCACCGACCAACAGCCGTATCATGATTACCGGCCCTTCGGGTTCGGGTAAGGAAATGGTGGCACGTGCCATTCATGGACAGTCGAGCCGTGCTAACGGACCTTTCGTAACTGTAAATGCCGCTGCTATTACACCGGAACGTATGGAAATCGAGCTTTTCGGCACCGAAATGGATGGCGGGGAACGCAAGGTCGGCGCACTGGAAGAGGCGCATGGCGGTATTCTCTATCTCGACGAAATCGCCGATATGCCGCGTGAAACTCAGAACAAGATTTTGCGTGTTCTGGTTGACCAGCAGTTTGAACGTGTTGGCGGAACCAAGCGTGTGAAGGTTGATGTGCGTATCATTTCTTCGACCGCGCAGAATCTTGAAGGCATGATTGCCGAAGGTCTGTTCCGCGAAGATCTGTTCCATCGTCTGGCCGTTGTTCCGGTGCAGGTGCCGCCACTGGCACAGCGCCGCGACGATATTCCGTCGCTGGTGTCCTTCTTCATCAATCAGGTGGCTGAACAGGCCGGTATCAAGCCGCGCCGTATCAGCGATGATGCAATGGCGGTTCTGCAATCCCATAGCTGGCCCGGCAATGTGCGTCAGCTGCGTAACAATGTGGAACGCCTGATGATTTTGGCGCGCGGCGATGATGTGGATGCGCCGGTAACGGCTGATCTGCTGCCGGCAGAAATCGGTGACACGCTGCCGCGCACACCGACTGATTCCGATCAGCATATTATGGCGCTGCCACTGCGCGAAGCGCGTGAAATGTTTGAAAAGGAATATCTGGTCGCACAGATCAACCGTTTCAGCGGTAATATTTCACGCACGGCTGAGTTTGTGGGTATGGAGCGTTCCGCTCTGCACCGTAAACTCAAGTCGCTCGGAGTGTAATTATGCGTATCATTATCTGCGGTGCCGGTCAGGTCGGCTTCGGTATTGCTGAGCGGCTCGCTGCGGAACATAACGATGTGTCGGTGATTGATACATCGGAAAAGCTGATCCACGCCGTGCGTGATCTGCTTGATGTGCGTGGTTTTGTCGGTCACGGCTCGCATCCGGATGTACTGGAAGCGGCCGGTGCCGATGAAGCGGATATGATTATCGCTGTCACGCTTTACGACGAGATCAATATGGTGGCCTGTCAGGTTGCCCATTCGCTGTTTAATGTGCCGACCAAAATTGCCCGTATCCGTGCGCAGACCTATCTGCAAAAGCAGTATCAGGAGATGTTCTCGCGCGATAATATGCCGATCGATGTGGTGATCTCGCCGGAACTGGAAGTCGGCGACATGGTGCTGCGTCGTATCGCTTTGCCGGGTGCTTCCGATGTGTTGCGCTTTGCCGATGACAAAGTGGTCGCGTTTGCCATTGAGTGTATGGAAGACTGCCCGATCATCAACACGCCGCTGAAACAGCTGACTGATCTGTTCCCTGATCTGCCGTCAACGGTGGTCGGCGTGGTGCGTAATGACAAGCTGTTTGTGCCGCATTCCGAGGATCATCTGCTTGCAGGCGATCTGGCCTATGTGGTGACAACGGTAGAGCAGGTGCGCCGTACGCTCGGCCTGTTCGGTCATGATAAACCTGAGGCGCGGCGGATCATTATCGCCGGTGGCGGTAATATCGGGCTCTATGTCGCGAACAAGATGGAAGAGCGCCAGCCGCATACGCGGCTGAAGATCATTGAACATAATCGTGAGCGTTCAGCCTTTGTGGCTGATGAGTTGGATAAGACGATTGTTCTGAACGGCAGTGCGCTGGATCAGGAATTGCTGCGCGAGGCGGAAGTTCAGGATGCTGATCTGATGGTGGCACTGACCAATCAGGATCAGGCGAATATTCTGTCCGGCATTATGGCCAAGCGCCTTGGCTGCAAGTCGAATATGGTGCTGATTAATAATTCTGCCTATCAGGAATTCATCCATACGGTTGGTATTGATTCTTACGTCAGTCCGAAAAATGTGACGATTTCCAAGATTTTGCAGCAGGTGCGGCGCGGGCGTATCCGCTCGGTTCATAGTGTCTATGACGGGCGGGCGGAGCTGATTGAGGCGGAAGCCCTTGAAACTTCACCATTAGTCGGCGCGCCATTGCGCAATATCGACCTGCCGGCCGGTTTGCGGGTGGGGGCGGTTTACCGTGACGGAAAAGTTATTAAGCCGCATGGCGATCTGCATATTCGCCGCAATGACCGCGTAGTGATGTTTGCGACAAGTGATGCGGTGAAGCACGTAGAACAGATGTTCCGCGTGAGTCTCGATTTCTTTTAAGCGCCTCATTTTAAAATTGAGTATGTTTTATGGATATTTGTACATTCTGGTACGGCAGCCAATTACGGCCGGTGGATCATATGTGCCTGACTTCCATGGTCAGAACCGGACAACGGGTTAAGCTGTTCAGCTATCAGCCCGTCGAAAATCTGCCGGAAGGCGTGGAGCAGCATGATGCTGCAACGATCATGCCGATTGAATCATTTCGCCGTCTTGATCCCGGTTTTCCGAACCTGAAAGATAATCTGACGATTGTTCAGTTCAGCGATATTTTTCGCATCAATCTGATGAAGCATCGTCAGGGCGTGTGGCTGGATACGGATGTCTATCTGCATAAGCAGTTCCATCCGGATGCATCCAAACCCTATCTGGCGCGTGAAAACAGGGAGCGCGTTGGCGTTTCGGCTTTGTATTTCCCGCCCGATCATCCGGTGATTGCCGAATTTGATGCTTATATGGCTGGTGATTATCCGCTGCCGAAATGGCTCGGTTTGCGTAGACGGGTTCTACGCCCGCTCTGGTACCGCCTTATCGGCAAGGAAGTGACCCCTGCAATGATCGGCATTACCATTTTTGGCAATGACGGTATTTCAAGGCTGGCCAAGAAATATGGCTGTTTCAACGATGCGGCGCCCAAAGAAAGTTTTTACTACTGGACGGCGCGTGACTGCCTGAACATTTTTGATCCGAAATATGGTCTTGAACCGCTGAACCATCCTGAATTTATCGGCTTTCATGTGCATCGCAAAAGTCCGGAAGAGCTGGTTGCGCGTAAGGGCAGCTTTTATGAATGGATGCTGAAGCAGACAGGTGAGCTGACGGAGGCTGATTAAGCGTCATGAATTGTCAGAATACAGGTCAGATACAAAATATATTTGGCCTGAATGGCATAGTTCTGACTGTGCGGCAGCTAATCATCCGGCAGCATACAACATTTTGACGTTGCGCAAAAAATAGCGGCCTGTTAACCCTTTGCGGAATGTGGGATTATTCCCGCAACTATTGATTCTGTATCAATATACAGGTGCAATATCTGGGGCAGATGATAAAACCGGATGACAGGGGAAGTTTTTCTGCTGTTTCTTCGGAAATGAACTGTTTACGGGCTATGCGCTTCAGGCGGCATATTTGTAAACAGGGTGGATGTCTCCCCGAAATCAGTGCTGGTTGCGGATCGAAATAAAGGAATAAAAAAATGGCTGAACGATCGCAAAATCTTCAGGATCTCTTTCTGAATTCTGTACGTAAGCAAAAAATCTCTCTGACGATCTTTTTGATTAATGGCGTTAAGCTGACAGGTATTGTCACATCCTTTGATAACTTCTGTGTCTTGCTGCGTCGTGACGGACATTCACAGCTGGTATATAAACATGCCATCTCAACCATTATGCCAAGTCAGCCTGTGCAGATGTTTGAAGGCGAAGAAGAGTAAGCATTACAGGTCATTACGACTGTTTGCTGAAATTTCGGAATGTTTTTATATCCGCAGTGCCTCAAGGCCTGCGGATATATTTGTTTGTAAATACGGGAATAATTATCTGAGGCGCGCTCATTGATGCAGGCAGCCCTGATGATTATCTGATGGGAACAGAAGCCGTTCCGGACAAAGATGACCGGTTATGGCGATACATAAATCAGGATACACATTTGAAAAAACGCAATGATCCGGCAGCTGATCTGACGCCAGAAACAGAGATGCCAGAAACATATGAATTATCATTCGATGATAATTATGATGACGGCGCCAAACAGAAAAGCAGCAGAAAGCCTTTCACAACAAAAGTAGAAGATACACGGGCTTTTGTTGTTGTGCCGATTTTGCCGGAACGTTACGCGCTGGTCGTCGATCAGGATGAGAGCGAGCGCCCGAAATATCGCCGGAGTGATGAGGCGCGGCTTGAAGAAGCTGCGGGACTTGCACGGGCGATTGATCTGAAAATTATCGACAGTTTTCTGGTGCAGACCTCCCAGCCGCGTCCGGCCACTTTGCTTGGCACGGGTAAGGTTGAGGATATTGCCGAACGCATCGAGCGTGAAGAAATCGAGCTGGTGATTGTCGATCATCCGCTGACACCGGTACAACAGCGCAATCTTGAGCGCGAATGGAAGGTCAAAGTCATCGACCGTACCGGTCTGATTTTGGAAATTTTCGGCCGCCGCGCGCAGACCCGTGAGGGTAGTCTGCAGGTTGAGCTGGCACATCTGAACTATCAGAAAGGCCGTCTGGTTCGCAGCTGGACGCACTTGGAGCGTCAGCGTGGTGGTGGCGGCTTTATGGGTGGTCCGGGTGAAACTCAGATCGAGGCCGACCGGCGTATGCTGCAGGAGAAAATCCTGCGGATCAAACGCGAGTTGGATACGGTTGTACGTACCCGCCAGCTACATCGCCAAAAACGCCGTAAGGTGCCGCATCCGGTGATTGCACTGGTTGGCTATACCAATGCGGGCAAGTCTACTTTGTTCAATCGTCTGACCGGTGCCGATGTGCTGGCGGAAGATATGCTTTTTGCCACGCTTGATCCGACTTTGCGTCGTCTGCGCCTGCCGCATGGCGATATGATTATCCTGTCCGATACGGTTGGTTTCATCTCCAACCTGCCGCACCATCTGGTGGCCGCATTTAAGGCGACACTGGAAGAGGTAATTGAGGCTGATCTGATCCTGCATGTGCGTGATATGTCTGACCCTGACAATGCGGCGCAGGCTGAGGATGTGGAGACAATTCTCAGTGGTCTCGGCATTAAAAAAGGCGATGAGCGTGTCATTGAACTCTGGAACAAGATCGACCGTTTGAGCGAGCCGATGCAGGACAGCGCGGAAAATCTGAGCAGCGGCAGTCATGAAGATGCACGGCCTTTGCCGCTGTCTGCGCTGACGGGGCAGGGTACGCCTGAATTGCTGGCTTTGATCGAAAGCCGTATTTCCGGTGCGATGGAAAAGGTGCAGGTCAGCCTGCAGCCGGATCAGTTCGGTCTGATTGACTGGATTTACCGTCATGGCAGCAATGTGCGTCGTCAGGATGAGGAAGACGGTTCGGTGATTATCGATGTGGATATGACCGCTGGTTCCGCGCAGAAATTCCGCGATAAATATGCTTCCGTAACAAAACGCAGCTAAGGATGTGCAGCAGTCTGCCGTCATTTAGATTTCGGTAAGCATGAAAGATTAGACAGGGGCGGAATAGGGCGTTTATAGCGCAACACCTTGCGAAACGGGTACGCCTCGCCCTATGTATTGAGTATTACGAATCCTGACGGCAGTGTTTCGCTCCGTTCTCCGATAGCCAAAGGCAGTTAATGATGAGAGATCCAATTGAAACCGTTATGAATCTGGTCCCGATGGTGGTTGAGCAGACTGCACGCGGTGAGCGGGCCTATGATATTTTCTCGCGTCTTCTGAAAGAACGCGTGATTTTCGTGAACGGTCCGGTTGAAGACGGCATGGCTATGCTGATCTGCGCGCAGCTTCTGTTCCTTGAAGCGGAAAACCCGAACAAGCCGATTGAAATGTACATCAATTCGCCAGGTGGCGTGGTCACTTCCGGCATGGCAATTTATGACACGATGCAGTTCATCAAGCCTCCGGTTTCTACGCTCTGCATGGGTCAGGCGGCATCCATGGGCTCGCTGCTGCTGACAGCCGGTGCAACCGGTCAGCGTCTGGCACTGCCGAATGCGCGTATCATGGTTCACCAGCCATCCGGCGGTTTTCAGGGGCAGGCTTCCGATATCGAGCGTCATGCGCAGGATATCATCAAGATGAAGCGCCGCCTCAATGAAATCTACGTCAAACATACCGGCCGTGATTATGAAACCATCGAGCGTACTCTCGACCGCGATCATTTCATGACCGCTCAGGAAGCGCTCGAATTCGGCCTGATCGATAAAGTGATCGAATCACGCGATCTCGGCGAAAAGAAAGACTGATAAACCGGATTCTGATCCGTTTTGCCTGAAAAACGGATCAGTTTTCTGAAGACCGGAATTTCGTGACAAGTGGTTTTCCGGCAGAAATCTTCGGCATTGTATAATTTTAGCCACATTTTTTCTGCCATTACCGCTTTTACTGTACTGTCGCATAAAACAGTGCGGTAGACAGGTTGTAAAACTGTCTTTTGCCTGTTTATGCTGAATGCTGTGTTAAGTGATTGTTTGGGTCTTGTGCCTAAAAAGACGACTGCCGTTCATGTCGGTTTCGGTCGGGAAGACATAACGGTTAGAACTTGGTGCCTGTTGCGGACAGCGGGCGGCCATTACTGAAAGGAAACTGCGATGAGCAAAGTCAGCAACGGCGGTGGCGATTCCAAAAATACGCTCTATTGCTCCTTTTGCGGAAAAAGCCAGCATGAGGTGCGCAAGCTGATTGCGGGGCCGACCGTTTTTATCTGTGATGAGTGCGTCGAGCTTTGCATGGACATCATCCGCGAGGAAAACAAATCCTCGATGGTGAAGTCGCGTGAAGGCGTTCCGACCCCGCAGGAAATTATGGCGGTTCTCGATGATTACGTCATCGGTCAGAGCCATGCCAAGCGTGTTCTGTCGGTTGCGGTTCATAATCACTACAAGCGTCTGGCTAACCAGCCAAAGAGCGGTGATGTTGAACTGGCAAAATCCAATATTCTTCTGGTTGGCCCTACCGGTTGCGGTAAGACCTATCTGGCACAGACATTGGCGCGCATCATTGATGTGCCGTTCACCATGGCTGATGCCACGACACTGACCGAAGCCGGTTATGTCGGTGAAGATGTTGAAAATATCATTCTCAAGCTGTTGCAGGCTGCCGACTACAATGTCGAGCGTGCGCAGCGCGGTATCGTCTATATCGACGAAGTGGATAAAATCAGTCGTAAGGCCGATAATCCGTCGATTACCCGTGACGTATCCGGTGAGGGCGTACAGCAGGCTCTGCTGAAGATCATGGAAGGCACTGTGGCTTCCGTACCGCCGCAGGGCGGACGCAAGCATCCGCAGCAGGAATTCCTGCAGGTGGACACAACGAACATTCTGTTCATTTGCGGTGGTGCATTTGCCGGTCTCGACAAGATTATTTCGTCCCGTGGCGAAAAGACCTCCATTGGCTTCAGCGCGACTGTAAAAGCGCCGGATGAACGCCGTATCGGTGCGATTTTCCACGAGCTGGAGCCGGAAGATCTGGTGAAATTCGGTCTTATTCCGGAATTTGTCGGTCGTCTGCCGGTTATTGCGACACTGGAAGATCTGGATGTGGCCTCTCTGGTCAAGATCCTGTCTGAGCCGAAAAATGCTCTGGTGAAGCAGTATCAGCGTCTGTTCGAGATGGAAAATGTTGAACTGACATTCCATGAAGATGCGCTGCTGGCAATTGCTGGCCGTGCGGTAGAGCGTAAGACCGGTGCCCGTGGTCTGCGTTCGATCATGGAAAAAATCCTGCTTGATACCATGTTTGACCTGCCGACACTGGAAGGTGTTCAGGAAGTGGTTATTTCCGGCGAAGTCGTGGATGGCAAAGCGCAGCCGCTTTACATCTATGGCGACCGT
>NZ_ANNO01000478.1:0-27251 GCF_000409565.1 Pseudochrobactrum sp. AO18b | reverse complement strand
GGGGTGTTTTTCGTTTGACGATAATGTGACTAGAGCTCACTTTCTCATATTTATGAGTTGAAATATCATATTTTATTGTGCTGGATTGTGGACGATAGGGGAAACACGGCGAAACCGGCACTTTAGCCGTTTCTTTAACCGTGAAACCGCTTTAAAAGATGGGTATGAAAATTGCATTTTGATCCGGTGGTCATAAATGCGCTGATTTATTCTGCTGTATGAAGCATAAACAGTGCTTGAAATAGCGGCAACGGGTGGCCAATTATACAGTCGATGCACGCAGTGATTTGCTGATGAAACGGGGGTCATTGTGTGGCGATCGGGTGGTTAACCCGGGAAAGGACTTAAAATGACGGATACAGAGTTGAAGACATCGGTGGGTGGTCAGGACGGGCTCTATGCCGTATTGCCATTGCGCGATATTGTTGTCTTCCCGCATATGATTGTGCCGCTTTTTGTCGGCCGCGAAAGATCAATCCGTGCGCTTGAAGAAGTGATGGGCGTTGATAAGCAGATCCTGCTTGCCACGCAGAAAAATGCTGCCGACGATGAGCCGGCCAATGACGCGATTTATGAAATCGGTACAGTTGCCAATGTGCTGCAGCTGCTGAAATTGCCGGACGGCACTGTAAAAGTGCTGGTTGAAGGTATTGCACGCGCCAAGATTTCCAAATTCAGCGACCGTGAAGATTATCACGAAGCCTATGCTGACATTCTTGAACTGCCGGAAGAAGAGCCGGTGGAAATCGAAGCGCTGTCCCGCTCGGTGATGAGCGACTTTGAAAATTATGTGAAGCTGAACAAGAAGATTTCGCCTGAAGTTGTCGGCGCGACCAGCCAGATCGACGATCATTCGAAACTGGCCGATACGGTAGCCTCGCATCTGGCGATCAAGATTGCTGAAAAGCAGGAAATGCTTTCGATCCTGTCGGTTCGTGAGCGTCTTGAAAAAGCTCTGGAATATATGGAATCCGAAATCTCGGTTCTTCAGGTTGAAAAGCGCATCCGCTCGCGTGTTAAACGCCAGATGGAAAAGACCCAGCGCGAATATTATCTGAACGAACAGATGAAGGCGATCCAGAAGGAACTGGGCGACGGTGAAGACGGCAAGGATGAACTGGCCGAGCTGGAAGAGCGCATTGCCAAGACCAAGCTGAGCAAGGAAGCTGCGGAAAAAGCGCAGGCTGAAATGAAAAAGCTGCGGTCGATGAGCCCGATGTCGGCGGAAGCCACAGTGGTGCGCAACTATCTCGACTGGCTGCTGTCCCTGCCGTGGAACAAGAAGTCCAAGGTCAAAACCGATCTGGCTTTTGCCGAGGAAGTGCTGGATACAGAACATTTCGGTCTGGACAAGGTCAAGGAACGTATTGTCGAGTATCTCGCGGTACAGTCACGCGCTGCCAAGATCAAAGGCCCGATCATCTGTCTCGTAGGCCCTCCGGGGGTTGGTAAAACCTCGCTGGCGCGCTCGATCGCCAAGGCAACCGGTCGTGAATATGTGCGTATGTCGCTTGGCGGCGTGCGTGATGAAGCTGAAATCCGCGGTCACCGCAGAACCTATATCGGCTCCATGCCGGGCAAGGTTGTGCAATCGATGAAGAAAGCCAAGAAGTCCAACCCGCTGTTCCTTCTCGATGAGATTGACAAGATGGGGCAGGATTTCCGCGGTGATCCGTCATCGGCTATGCTGGAAGTGCTGGATCCGGAACAGAATGCAACCTTCATGGATCATTATCTGGAGGTCGAATATGACCTGTCCAACGTAATGTTCGTGACGACTGCAAACTCGCTGAATATTCCGGGCCCTCTGCTTGACCGTATGGAGATCATCCGTATTGCCGGTTACACCGAGGATGAAAAACTTGAAATTGCCAAGCGGCATTTGCTGCCGAAGGCAATCAAGGAACATGCTTTGCAGCCGAATGAATTCTCGGTTGATGAAGCAGCCATTCTTGCTGTGATCCAGCACTACACCCGCGAAGCCGGTGTGCGTAGTCTTGAACGTGAAATGATGAAACTGGCGCGTAAAGCTGTCACGGAAATCGCACGTAAAAAGACCAAGTCGGTTCATGTGACCAAGGATAATATTTCTGATTATCTCGGCGTCATGAAGTTCCGTTACGGACAGATCGACGGTGAAGATCAGGTTGGTGTTGTTACCGGTCTGGCATGGACGGAAGTGGGCGGCGAATTGCTGACCATTGAAGGTGTGATGATGCCGGGTAAAGGTCGTATGACCGTGACTGGTAACCTGCGTGATGTGATGAAGGAATCCATTTCGGCTGCGGCATCCTATGTCCGCTCCCGTGCGGTGGATTTCGGCATCGAGCCTCCGCTGTTCGACAAGCGTGACATCCACGTGCACGTACCGGAAGGTGCGACACCGAAGGATGGCCCGTCTGCCGGTACAGCAATGGTAACGGCAATTGTTTCTGTGCTGACCGGTATTCCGGTACGCAAGGACGTTGCTATGACCGGTGAGGTTACATTGCGCGGTCGTGTTCTGCCAATCGGCGGCCTGAAGGAAAAACTGCTGGCAGCTTTGCGCGGCGGTATCAAGAAGGTGCTGATTCCGGAAGAAAACGCCAAGGATCTGGCCGAAATTCCGGACAATGTGAAAAACGCATTGGAAATCATTCCGGTCTCTTATGTCGGTGAGGTGCTTGAACATGCACTGATCCGCAAGCCGGAGCCGATCGAATGGGTTGAACCGGAAACGCCGTGGGGGGGGGGGGCTTTTTTAATTTGGATAGATCGGCAAAGTTACATTCCAGCGGTCTTGCGGGGCGGGTTGTCCGGTATCGGAGCAACCAACACTGATGCGTTTTACCTGATCCGCATCATCACGCCATGCTGTATCCAGTGGTAGCAGGCATTCAGGGACAATCACCTTGGCATTAACAACAGGAAATGCCCAATTGCTGTTCTGCTCTATGTTTTGATGATTGATAAAACGCGCGGCAACGGCGGCAATCTCATCAGGATTTTGCATTGTTGTATTTACCTGCCTTTGGTGTTCGGCAAAAATCGCATGGCACATACGCAGATTATCGAGGCCGAAACGCTGACGGCAATAGATGCGAATGTCATCAATACGAGCCAGCGACAGCTTTTCAAAAGCCTCAACATCACATTCCCCGCAAACAATCGGATTAACAAAGAAGAGTTGCAGAGAGGGTTGTTGCTTGACGAAAAACGTATAATCCGTGTCATGCTCGCGATATTTCACCTCAATGCCGGTGAACAGAGCCGCTGCCAGTAACAATGGCATCAGGCCGAGGGTGGCGAACAATGCGTTTTTTCTCATGAGAGAGTACCATTCTTGAAACAGATATCTCTGCCTTAAGCAGCGGGGATATGAATGGCAAATATAAAAAAGACCAGTATCAAACTGGTCATTTCTCCTTGGGAGGCTTTATATTTTTAATGCTCTGCGCCTGAGCCGCCGACAGCAACAATGCTGAATGGCTGATCGGCCAAAGGTATGGTGCGGTCTTCTTTAAAGCTTTCAATATCAATCAGGCGTACCAGACTATGGCGCGGATCGGTAATCGCGATGTGATCACCTGCAACGGCCAGACGCGGGCGCGGATCACGCCAGTGGCCGTCTTTGCTGTAAGGCTCGGTCACTTTCGCAGAACGGGTGATTGTACCGTCCAGAATATTGATGAGATGCAGCTGGCCGTCTTCCGTCAGCACATAGGCATTCTTCAGGCGGGCAGGGTCGAGCGCAAAATCCACACGACGGGTCGGCAGATCAATCAGGCGATAAGGCGTGTCGCTTTCCGGATCGATCAGCGCAATCTTATCCTCACCGTAATTGCCGAGAAAGAACTGCATCGCCTTGCTGCCGATGAGCGTGCTGACTTTGCCCTTTGGCAGATCAGCACCATAGGTCAGCATTTTCAGCTCGGCTTTTTTGTCTTTGGACGGGCTGGCAATCAGCACACCTTCTTCACAGCCGAAAGCTACAAGACTGGCCGAGAAGGCTTCGCCATGCAGGGCTGTGCAGGCTGCAACATCGCCGGTCTGCGTGCCGTCTGCCTCAAGAACACGCAGACCAAGGCGTGGCGGCAGGGCATCGGGCTTGGTTTCTGCTTCCAGATTTGGCACGGAAGCCAGATATTGATTGCCGAAAGGTACAATCACACCATGATGCGGTGCAGTTGCATCAATGATCTTTGCCTGCGGTTTGCCTTTCAGAATGTCCTGCTCAGACAGTTCATGGCCTTTGCCTTCCCGGTCGAAAAACAGCACAACACTGTCACCATGCATCACCGCATGAACCGGCCGTTTGCCTTCAAACTTCTCATCCAGCAAAGCTGTGTCCGAAACTTCCAGATCGCGATGGTCGCCATGATCGGAGAGGCTGATGCCGGTTTTAATGACATTCACCTGATCGGCATCGGATTGCACGGCGAATACAGTTTCACCGGATGCGCTCGCCGTCAGACCGGCATAGCCTTTGATATCAAATTTTCCGAGTTCTTTGCCGCTCTCCAGATCAATCGCCCGAACCACCGGTTTGGTATGATCGGCAATAAATAAACGCCAGACTTGCTTGTGTTCCTCATCTGCACCGGCATGACCGGCAATCAGTAGGGAACCTAATATGCCGAGCGCTGTTGCGCATTTTAGCTGTTTTAGCATCATAAACCTCAAGTCGAAATGTAATAACATAACGATTGATAGATACGTTTATCTGACATGTCTATGCCGCAAAAGAAATTATTGTAATTTTATAACATAAATAAAGCGGTCTGATTGAAACTTAATCGTCAGAGCCGCTCTATCTTTTTTATCCTCGCATTGTCCGACGCAAACCGCTTCGCACTTTGCTGGAAATGCTTTTATGGCTGCGTTTATAAATGCAGCCATTCCTTTGCACGGGTAATATCATCCTGCGAGAGCTGATGGCCTGCATTGAGCGTCTCTGCCGTTAAACTCGCGCCGTTCTTGCTGAGCCATGTATTCAGCCCTTCAGCATATTTGCCGTAAGGATCAGATTTGCCGGCCAGAGTCAGTACCTCTGTGCCGGACAGGTCAGCCTGCGGTACATCTTCCAGTACATGCATCGGGCGGCACAGAATAGCGCGGCGGATCAGTTTCGGGAAAAGTGCCATCACTGCAGCGGCAAAATTTGCACCATTGGAATAGCCGAGCACGGTGATATCTTCAGCTTTCAGGCCATAGGAGGCAATTGCCCCTTCAAAGAAGGCGTTAAATGCCTCGGCCTCAGAGTGGATATCCGCCTGATCGAACTGCGTGGCGCCAAAGCGGCGGAACCAGCGGGCAGTTCCTTCCTCATGGCTGCGTCCGCGCGCGCCGAGCAGGGTAGCGCGCGGGTTGATGCGATGCGCCATCGGCATCAGATCAGCTTCATTGCCGCCGGTACCGTGCAATAGCAGAATAACACTGCCATCGGGATTTTCCGGTGTGTAGAAGCGATGCACAAAGGGCAGGTCACGCATGGCAATTCTTTCCTCTCCGGGCATCGCAAATTGCGGCATTATTACTTTCAGATCCTGTGCGCGCTCCTGATTATGCGGTGGCACAAACAATGTTTCACCCAGATGCTCCGGTGTTTCATCAATGGTAAAACCGGGGCCGTCGGTTGCCAGCTCAATCAGCGTTCCGCCCGGTTCACGCACATAAAGAGAGGTGAAATATTTGCGGTCATGGAAATTGGTGATCGACGAATTGAGGCGTGACAGTTCTGCTTCAGCCGCTTTGACTGCATCGACATCTTTGGCACGAAATGCCACATGATCGGCAATGCCGGTTCCGGGAATGCCCGGCACAAAGCCGCTGACATTGCGAACATCCACGAAATCCGTATCGGAAACCATGCGCAGTACGGTTTCTTCACATTGACCTTCGCTATAACCGAAGCGCTTGATGAAAGCGGCGGTTTCTTCCTGCGTTTCGGTGAAAAGAGTAACGCTGTGCAGACGGGTGGGTGCAGAATTCCACTGATGTGCAGCCGGCATGTCATGACCGACCAGTTTGACGGTAACGCCATCCGGATCTTTGAGGCGTAATACCGGTTCACCGAATTCACGCTTTGGCCCTTCAACGCGAATTTGCCGGGACAGAGCGCGTGTCAGCCAGTCACCGATTGATTCCGGCGGGACTGCGAGTGCAATTTCCGCTACCTGACCATGGCCGACACGACCGCGCGCACCTTCTTCCCAGACAAGAAATGTAATCAA
Source organism: Pseudochrobactrum sp. AO18b (assembly GCF_000409565.1). Taxonomy (NCBI): domain Bacteria; kingdom Pseudomonadati; phylum Pseudomonadota; class Alphaproteobacteria; order Hyphomicrobiales; family Brucellaceae; genus Pseudochrobactrum; species Pseudochrobactrum sp. AO18b. Next base: position 21,039 of record NZ_ANNO01000478.1, on the reverse strand, counting down.
TGAACCTGGTGAGCCAAGGGCGTCACCGTAAAACAGGTGAAGCTGCTCACCGTCTTCAAAGCCGCCGGTTTGCTTGACCAGACGCAACCCCAGAAAACCTGCATAAAAATCAATATTGGCCTGCACATTGCGGGTGATAAGGGTCACATGATGGATACCGGAGGTCATATTGGCCTTTCTGAGACTGATAAAGCAGAGAATGAAATCAATCTCTGCCGAACTGTTCTGTGTTTCGCATTATATTATCGTAGATTTGTATTTTTGTAATATGGGCAGGGTGAACACTGTATCAACACCGTTCAATTCCCGAAAAGTTGATTTATTTCACATGGCATAAAAAGACCCCGCATTGCAGAGCAATACGGGGCAGATATCGAGTAGGTATCATGAGGAGATCAACTTGGTGAAAATATCATCTGTTGACAGTCCAACTATACGCATGAGTGCATATTAAAATAGTCCAAGAACGGACTGGCAATTTGTTGTTATTTTAGCGTTCTGAATTTTATGGAACCATCGTAAGTGTGTGAAAATTACAACTTATGATATTGTTTGGGCGCGTACTGCACGTTACGTACTTTACTTTTTATGTCCTGATATAAGTATATTCACACATGATAAATGTGGAGATGCTTATGAAAGAGCTCTTATTAGCAAGTACAGTACTTAGCGGTGCATTTATTTTCAGTTCTGCTGCGAATGCTGCACCATGCGTAGCCAATGCGAACGGAACCTTTACCGTTAATAACGGCAATAATCAAAACGGATGTTCTGTATCATCTGTTCAAAATACAATTGGTAATACATCTTCAGGAAATGTCGGTTTTCTCATTTACAGTCAGAGACTTAATCGTGTTTTGACAATTGAGAATGATTTCACAACAACGGTTAAGGGAGCTGTAGGTATCTCAGTTTATGGTACGTCTCCTGATTTTATCTCAACATTTGATGCCTCCGGTAAAACAATTAATCTAACGCTTAAAAACACTGATGCAAACTCTGCTACGCCTGCAGGTGATAATGTTCCAAAAGGCGGCGTAGGGGTAAGCCATGGCGGTCTTTTAACCATTGGTACGTTAAATCTTACTATGGAGAATTTACCCGTCATCGGTAATGCATTTAGTTCTGCGGAGCATTATGGTGTTGTTACGGGTTCTTCTGTGAATGCAGCAGAGGGCACTGCTTTCAATGGTAAGAGGTCATCAGCAATCTTTGATAATTTGAATATCAAGATGCAATCCGGAGCAGTCGGTGGATTTTTGGGTGGTGGAAACCCACTATTAAACGGTATTCGCGCGATTCAGGGGGCAGGCGGAGGTGCAAATTCCGGAAACGGATCTGCAGGATATGTGGAAGTAAAAGGTAATCTGGCAATCGATATTGATGCGGCATCAAATGATGCTATCGGTATTTATGTATCAGGTTCAGAGCAAAACCGCAGGGTTCCGGAAGTCAGGCTAAACAACAGCAATATTAAAATTAAGAGTACATCCGGTCGTGCCAATGCAATCCGTCTGGGTAAAACTGCTAATGTTGGCACAGGTGAAGGCCGCCTGACCTCACTTGGTCACATGGAAATTGATACAACGGCTGCCGCCAACAGTTCCGCCATCGCTGTTATCTGGCAAGGGGCTGTTTTGGATGCCAATACCGATACTTCAAGTACGACCATTAAAGCAGGCCGTGAAGCCATTAGTATCAGCGGTAATTTCAACCAATCCAATGCACAGACCGACACGATGTTTAATAATCTTGTTGCGTCTACAACTTCAACAACGGCGAACCTTGTTGAAGTTGCAAGTAATCAGCAAAGTTATTTTCTGACTGTGCGTGGCACGGATAGTTTGCTGACAGCTGCCAGTGGCGGATATCTGCTTAATGTCGGCGGAACTGCTCTTGCCCCAAGTATGACCACATTCAATTTTTCAGAAGGTACAATGCTTGGCCTGGCCAATAAGGCAGCTGTATCAACTTTGAATCTGAATCTTGATAAGAAGGCAAAATGGGTTTTACAGGAGAAAACCGGTTCTGTGCCTTCAACGACAGCTGCATTCACCAAGCTAGATCTTAAAAATGCTTCCGAAGTTGTAGCTTACGGATCAGGCGGCGCTCCCGCTGCTTTTACATTGCAGGGAGACATCAACAGCATTGGCGGTATTCTCAACCTGTCGGATGATAAAACCGGCGATCAGCTGATTTTGCAGGGGCAATATATGGGCTCACAGGGGGCTGTTGCCCATCTGGATACATTCCTTGGCGCCAGCGGCTCAGCTTCTGATATGATTGTGAATGATGGTGGTTCAATTTCCGGACAGACCTTGCTGCGTATTAAAAATACAGGGACTGATCCTGATGGGGCAGATACTGAGCCGGGGCATGGCATTAAACTTGTAAATTCCATGAATGGTGGCACAACAACAGCTGATGCTTTTATGCTTGATGCAAGTGCAGCCAATGCCTATCAGTTTAATGGCAAGACTGTTGTTGGTGCCGGTGCCTATGCCTATTCCTTATATAAAGGCCCAAATATCAAATCCTCCTCCGTAGCTGATGACTATTCAGACAGTGAGATTGCGGATGACTGGTATTTACGTTCTCAGCTCGACAAGAAAGATCCAGTCGATCCGGTAGATCCAGTCGATCCGCAGTTTACACAAGGTGTGCCTGTCTATGAGGCTTATCCGCAGGTTCTGTTGGCTCTGAACGGCCTTCCGACCCTGCAGTAGCGCGTTGGCAATCGTTACTGGAGCAATGCCGGTAATATTATGATTGAGCAGGGCGCAGACGTGATCGGTACTCCGGCTGTTCCTGCGGTTGAAGCCGGAAGTTTTACCGAGCGCAATGGTATTTGGGGACGGATTGAAGGTCAGCACCTGAAGTCCAAACCGGCCGTCACTACATCAGGCACGCAATATGATGCTGACATCTTTAAAATGCAGGCCGGTCTTGATGGCGTTTTAACAGAGACTGACAATGGTCTGCTGATTGGCGGTATCACAGTTCATTATGGTCATGCATCGGCGGATACCCGTTCTGAACATGGTCTTGGTAAGATCTCGACAGACGGTTATGGTTTTGGCGGCACGCTGACCTGGTATGGAAATAACGGTTTCTATGTCGATACACAGGCACAGGCAACTTGGTATGACAGTGATCTGAGCACGAGAGGTGGAAGTGCTGTCTCTCTCGTCGATGGTAATAACGGCTTTGGTTATGCTTTATCTGCCGAAACCGGTAAACGGATTACGCTGAATGACCGCTGGTCGGTTACACCTCAGGCTCAGCTCGCTTATTCCAATGTCGATTTTGATAATTTTACCGATCAATATAATGGTGCTGTTTCCCTTCACAAGGGCGACAGTCTTCAGGGACGTATCGGTATTTCCGCAGATTATCAGAACTCCTGGTACAATGATAAAGGCATGATAAACCGTTCTTATGTCTACGGTATTGCCAATCTGTATTATGAATTCCTCGATGGCTCAGCAGTTGACGTATCGTCTGTGCGTTTTGCCAGCCGCAATGACCGTTTCTGGGGCGGAATTGGACTGGGTGGCAGCTATAATTGGGATAATGATAAATATTCCATCTATGGCGAGGGGTCGGTAAATACCAGTCTCAATAATTTCGGAGACAGCTACGCCTATAAAGGAACCATCGGACTTCGCGTTAAATGGTAACAAGTTTGAAGATCTTTTAAAAACATTGAAAGCCCTGGAGACATCCGGGGCTTTTTTATTCAGCAAGCATTTGATAATGCGAAGCGATTAAGGAAAATATCTGTAAGCTATTTGAGGAGAAAGTGGTGAGCGCGCACGGGTTCGAACCGTGGACCTACTGATTAAAAGTCAGTTGCTCTACCGGCTGAGCTACGCGCTCTTGCAATTTCTGAGACATGAAGTCTCTGTCAGGAGCATCTCGGTAATGCTCTGCAAGTGGGGCGATACATAAGGCGGTTTGGCGCCATCGTCAACACTAAAATCAGTGTTTAAATTCAAAATCTTAAGTTTATACACAAGACAGGTACAAAGACAGATTTAGAGAGCAGACAAACAAGCTGTTCAAATTTAAGAGGATTTTATAAGGGGAGAAAGTGGTGAGCGCGCACGGGTTCGAACCGTGGACCTACTGATTAAAAGTCAGTTGCTCTACCGGCTGAGCTACGCGCTCTTGCAATTTCTGAGACATGAAGTCTCTGTCAGGAGCATCTCGGTAATGCTCTGCAAGTGCGGCGATACATAGGTGCCGATATCGCGATCGTCAACACCAAAAATCATTGTTTTTGATGTGAAAGCGGATTTTTTGAAGTTTTTTCCGGTTTTTCCCCATGTTGAGGTGCGGAAATCGCGCTCATATCATGCATATTTGATGATTTTTGTGTTCTGAAGAAAAATACAGAGGGGCGATTCATGTCTCCGAATGAGATTCTTTTAAAGAATGATTCCGGCAAGCCATTGTTTGCATGGCTGATTCCTGAAAATTTACCGATATTCGCACCTGCAGTTCCTATCCGGAGCATTTCTGGCTATAAGACCCGCACGACTATAAGCAGCACCATGCCCGTGAGCTCGCACTGAATCAGCGGAGCAAGGCTGGTGGTTGCTGAAAGTCACGGATTTCGTAATTTGACAGGGAAATAATATGGCAATCGACATTTCTTATCTGACAGCTGTTGGTGCCGGTGCCTTATCTTTTCTCTCTCCCTGTGTTCTGCCGCTCGTGCCGCCTTATCTCTGTTATATGGCCGGTGTGAGTGTGGATGATTTCCGCAATGGCGGAGAGGCCTCGCAGGCCACACGCAACCGCATCCGGTTGCTGGTAACGTCATTTGCATTTGTTCTCGGCTTTACCACCGTATTTGTGGCGCTTGGTGCCGGTGCATCGTCAATCGGTCACTTTCTGCGTCAATGGCAGCAGGAAATGGCGATTGCCGCCGGTCTTGTTATTATTGTGATGGGGTTGAATTTTCTCGGACTGATCCGCATTCCGTTGCTGTCACGGGAAGCACGTTTTCAGGCAAATTCCGCACCGGCCACACCTTTGGGTGCCTATATTATGGGGCTGGCCTTCGCATTCGGCTGGACACCATGTATCGGGCCGGTCTTGGGGCCGATCCTGACGCTGGCAGGCTCCAAAGCCTCTGTGCTGGATGGTGCATCACTATTGGCTGTTTATTCGCTGGGGCTGGGCATTCCGTTTATGCTGGCGGCGCTGTTCTCCGGCCGTTTCATGCGGTTCCTGTCACGTTTCCGCGTGCATATGGGCAAGGTCGAAAAAGTAATGGGTATTTTGCTGGTGCTTGCCGGTATCCTGTTCCTCACCGGCGGTATGGAAGCTTTTGCTTTCTGGCTGCTTGAGACATTCCCTGTGCTGGGCAAGCTCGGCTAATCACGATACGTACCGGCTGTTTCTGAAAAGTGACCGGCACAACCATAAATCCTGAACAGGAAACTGTTTAAAAACAGAATAATACCGCGATTCATGCAAAATCATCGGCACCTTGCTTGTTTTGTGTAAATGAATCTATACGTTTTGCCTTTAAAGTGGTTCTGATAATTCAGACCTCTTTGCCAGTTATGAAACACGGAATTAATATGGCTTCCAGATCTTGCCTGACTATCATCCTCGCTGCCGGTGAGGGTACCCGCATGAAGTCTTCCATGTCCAAAGTCCTGCATGAGATTGCCGGTTTGCCGCTGGTGGGGCATGTGGTTAAGGCCGTGCAGGGAGCCAATGACGCAAAAAGCGATCAGGCTGATCTGGCCGTTGTTGTCGGTCGCGGCGCGGCGGATGTGCAGAAGGCTGTCGGTAAAATCAGCAATACAGCGCGTTTCTATGAGCAGACCGAGCGTCTGGGTACAGCGCACGCAGTGCTTGCTGCCCGCGATGCGCTGGCCGAAGCGCATGATGATGTGCTGGTCGTGTTTGGTGACACACCGCTGATTGAAGAAACCTCTTTGCGCGCTGCCCGTAACAAGCTGGCGGAAGGCGCGGATATTGTGGTGATGGGCTTCCGTCCGGAAAACCCGACCGGCTATGGCCGTCTGGTTGAAGAAGATGGCAAGCTGATTGCCATCGTTGAAGAAAAAGACGCGACGGACGAGCAACGTAAAATCACATTCTGCAATGGCGGGTTGATGGCGCTGAATGGCAAGCATGCGTTGCAGTTAATCTCTGCCGTGAAGAACGATAATTCCAAAGGCGAATATTATCTCACCGATGTGGTGAAGCTGGCATACGCGCAAGGCCTGAATGTTATTGCCATTGATGTGCCGGTTGAGAATGTCATCGGCATCAATAATCGTGCTGAACTGGCCGAGGCTGAAGCTCTGTGGCAGGCACGTAAACGCCGCGATGTAATGCTATCCGGCGTGACGCTGATTGCACCTGAAACGGTTTTCTTTGCGCATGATACGCTGATTGAGGCGGATGTGCTGATTGAGCCGAATGTGTTCTTTGGTCCAAAGGTGACCGTTGAGAGCGGCTCCGTTATCCATGCATTCTCGCATATTGAAGGCGCACATATTGGTGCCAATACCAGTGTGGGGCCGTTCGCACGCCTGCGTCCGGGTGCAAAACTGGCCGAGAAAGCCAAAGTCGGCAATTTCTGCGAAGTTAAAAATGCGGATATCGGCGCCGGTGCCAAGGTCAATCATCTGTCCTATATCGGCGATGCAACTGTGGGTGCGGAAACCAATATCGGAGCGGGTGTCATTACCTGCAATTATGACGGCTATAACAAGTTCAAAACCACGATTGGCAGCAATGCTTTTGTCGGTTCCAACTCTGCTCTGGTTGCACCGCTGACAATTGGTAACGGTGTTTATGTGGCTTCCGGCAGCGTGATTACCGATGAAGTTCCTGAAAATGCATTGGCTCTCGGCCGCGCCCGTCAGGTTAATAAAGAAGGCCGCGCAGAGATTTTGCGCGAAAAATATAAAGCCATTAAGGCAAATAAAAACAAATAATTATCATAAAATCATCATTTTTAAATTTAAAGTGATGATAGGAATTGTGTGGTCTTAAGGCCTATAGGTCAGACCTTAAAACAAAGACGCAACAGGAACAGACAGAATGTGCGGAATTATTGGTATTGTCGGCAATCAGCCGGTTGCTATGCGGCTTGTGGATGCGCTGAAGCGTCTGGAATATCGCGGTTATGATTCAGCCGGTATTGCCACTCTGGTGGACAATCAGATTGCCCGTAGCCGTGCGGAAGGCAAGCTGGTTAATCTGGAAAATCGTCTGGCAGCAGAGCCGCTGAGCGGCACAATCGGTATCGGCCACACACGCTGGGCAACGCATGGTGCGCCGACAGAGCGTAATGCTCATCCGCATGCGACTGAGCAGGTTGCGATTGTTCATAACGGCATTATCGAAAACTTTGCCGAACTGCGCACTGAGCTGGAAGCTGAAGGCGTAAAGTTCCAGAGCGATACAGATACTGAAACTGTGGCACAGCTCGTCGCCCGCAATATCCGTTCCGGGGACGCACCTGTTGAAGCCGTGCGTAAAGTGCTTGGCCGCCTGCGCGGTGCTTTTGCACTGGCTTTCCTGTTTACCGGCGAAAATGAAATGCTGGTTGCAGCGCGTCGCGGTTCACCGCTGGCCATCGGCTATGGCGAAGATGAAATGTTCCTAGGCTCCGATGCTATTGCACTGGCACCGTTCACCGATAAAATCAGCTATCTGGAAGATGGTGACTGGGCAGTTCTGACCCGCGACAGCGTAACCGTTTATGATGAGGGTAATCATCCGGTCACCCGTGTCGTGCAGCAATCCTCCGGCGCTGCCTATGTTGTCAATAAAGGCAATTACCGCCACTTCATGGAAAAAGAAGTCTATGAACAGCCGGAAGTGATTTCCCGCACACTGGCGCATTATCTGGATTTCTCATCCTCGTCGATCCGCACCTATGTCAATAATATCGACTGGTCAAAGATCAATCGCATGGCAATGTCTGCCTGCGGCACGGCTTATTATGCTGCAACCATCGGTAAATACTGGATGGAGCGCTATGCGCGTTTGCCGGTAGAAATCGATATTGCCTCGGAATTCCGCTACCGCGAAATGCCGCTTTCAACTGATACGCTGGCACTGTTTGTGTCGCAGTCCGGTGAAACTGCCGATACGCTGGCCTCGCTGCGCTATTGCCGCTCACAGGGACTGCCTATTGCCGCTGTGGTCAATGTGCGCGAATCCACCATTGCCCGCGAGTCCGATATTGTTCTGCCGACACTGGCAGGGCCGGAAATCGGCGTGGCATCGACCAAGGCTTTCACCTGTCAGCTTTCGGTTCTGGCCTCGCTGGCGCTGTCTGCTGCCAAAGCCCGCGGCACGATTACACCGGAAGAAGAGAAGCAGCTGGTCAGCGAGCTTGGCAATCTCTCCGGCGTGCTGCATGAAGCGCTGAAATTGGCACCAAAGGTCGAAGCAATCTGCCGCGATCTGATGAATGTCAAAGATGTGCTTTATCTCGGTCGCGGTACTTCCTATCCGCTGGCTCTTGAAGGCGCGCTGAAGCTCAAGGAAATCTCCTATATTCACGCAGAAGGCTATGCAGCCGGTGAGCTGAAGCACGGCCCGATTGCCCTGATCGATGAAACCATGCCGGTGATTGTGATTGCACCATTTGACCGTCTTTATGAAAAGACCGTGTCGAATATGCAGGAAGTGGCAGCCCGTGGCGGCCGCATCATTCTGATCACGGACAAGGAAGGTGCAAAACACGCCAATGTGGATGCGCATTCCGTGCTGATTATGCCGGATGTGCCGGAATTCATTGCACCTCTGGTTTATGCTCTGCCGATCCAGATGCTGGCTTATTATACTGCTGTGTTTATGGGTACAGATGTGGATCAGCCGCGCAATCTGGCGAAATCTGTGACTGTTGAATAAGCCAAAGCAGTCTGTTTTTTCAAAGCCCGCTTGTCTCAGATAAGCGGGCTTTTTATTTATAGATCATAAGCAGCGGGAGGATGGTTATGCTGGTGCAGCAAGGCAGATTGGCGATACGTGTTTTGCAGAAAAGCGATGCGCCGGTAATGCTGCGCTGGCTGCAGGATGAGCGGGTGCTGGAATTTTATGAAGGGCGCGACAAGCACTTCGACCTGCAAACGATCATCGAAGTTTTTATCGATGATCAGGGGGAAACCACACCGTGTCTGGTGTTGCTGGATGATAAACCGCTGGGCTATGTGCAGTTCTACCCGCTGGATCGCGAAGATAAACAGGCGCTGGAACTACCGGTTGAGGACGTGATCTACGGGCTGGATCAGTTTATCGGCGAACCGGATTTCTGGGGGCTGGGACTTGGCACGCAGCTTGTTTTACTGGTGCGGGATTATCTCATAACAAAAAAGGCCGCACATCGCCTTGTTCTCGACCCGCAAAGCCGCAACTCACGCGCAATTGCCTGTTATGAAAAATGCGGCTTTGAAAAACTCCGCATGCTGCCCGCCCATGAAATGCACGAAGGGCAGCTGCAGGATTGCTGGCTGATGCAGTATTATCCCGCACGCAGCAATCTGATTGCCTCGTCACGGCCGAAAATATAGAGCAGCAGACGAAGCGCCTGACCGCGCTCAGATTGCAGATCAATATCGCGCTCCAGCATCAGCCGAGCATCTTTGCGGGCGATCTCCAAAAGATCAGTATGCGCTTCCATAGAGGCGAGTTTAAAGCCCGGCGTGCCGGACTGACGGGTGCCGAGAAGCTCGCCTTCACCGCGCAGTTTCAGGTCTTCTTCGGCGATGCGGAAGCCGTCTTCCGTTTCGCGCATCACTTGCAAACGTGCCTTGGCAATCTCACCCAGAGGGCCTTTATAGAGCAGCAGGCAAGTGGATGGCTTATCACCACGCCCGACACGGCCACGTAGCTGATGCAATTGCGACAGGCCGAAGCGCTCGGCATGTTCGATCACAATCACTGTGGCATCCGGCACATCAACGCCGACTTCAATAACGGTGGTGGCAATCAACAGGCTTGTATCACCGCGCTTGAAGGCCAGCATGGCATCGTCTTTTTCCTGTCCGGTCATGCGGCCGTGAATGAGGCCCAATTTGTCCCCAAACACCGGCAGAAAGGACTGAAAGCGCTCTTCGGCAGAGGTCAGTTCAACATGTTCTGATTCTTCCACCAGCGGGCAGATCCAGTAGATTTTCTGCCCCTCAGAGATTGCCTTACGCATCCGGTCAACAATTTCACTCAACCGCTCACTTGGCACAATCGCTGTGGTGATCGGCTGGCGGCCTGCCGGTTTTTCTGTGAGCTTGGAAACATCCATATCGCCAAAGGCGGTCAGAACCAGCGTGCGCGGGATCGGTGTTGCAGTCATCACCAGCATATCCGGCGCAGTGCCCTTGGCGGTAAGCTGCAGGCGCTGATGCACACCGAAACGGTGCTGCTCATCAATAATCACAAACACCAGATCATGATATTCAACTTTATCCTGAAACAGCGCATGGGTGCCGATGATGATATGAATTGTACCATCCGCCAGTTCGTCGAGAATGCGCTGGCGTTCTTTGCCTTTTTCACGCCCTGTCAGCAAAGCAGCTTTCAATCCGGCTTTTTCAGCCAGTGGTGCTATGGTGGCAAAATGCTGGCGCGCCAGCACTTCTGTCGGTGCCATCAAAGCAGACTGTCCGCCCGATTCTGCCGCATGTGCCATAGACAACAGACCGACCACGGTTTTACCGGCACCGACATCACCTTGCAGCAGACGCAGCATACGTTCCGGCTGCTTGAGGTCGCCGATAATGTCTTTAACCGCCTGTTCCTGACCTTTTGTCAGGGTATAGGGCAGGTTGGCCAATATCTGCGCGGTGATTTTGCCTGTGCCATTGAGCGGGCGGCCGGAGAGGCGCTTGGTCTTGGCGCGTACCAGTGCCAGAGCCATTTGTCCGGCGAGAAATTCATCATAGGCGAGGCGGCGGCGTGAAGGGCTGTCCTGCGCAATATCTTCCGGCTCTTCCGGCAGATGCAGATGATGCAAAGCTTGCGAGAAAGACGGAAAACCTTCCCGCTGCATCAGCGTCTTATCCTGCCATTCCGGCAGATCAGGGATGCGTGTCAGCGCATCGCGCATCGCGCGTGCCAGTGTTTTGGGTGAAAGACCGGCAGTCAGCGGATAGACCGGCTCGATCAGCGGCAGATCATCACTGCCGTCAATCGGCGCAATATGATCGGGATGTACCATTGAAGCGCGGCCGTTGAACCATTCCACCTTGCCGGAGACGATGACTTTCTCTCCGAGCGGCAGGCTCTTTTCCAGCCACGGGCGCTGGGCACGGAAGAAAACCAGTGTTACTTCGCCCGTATCATCATGGGCATAAATGCGATGGGGCACGGAGCCACGCATAAAAGCACCGGATTTGGCCGTAGAGGGTGAGAACTGATATTCATCAACTGTCACTTCCAGCGTGACCACGGCCCCTTCCTGCGCAAAAGCCACATCCGGACGGTTGCGCCGGTCGATCACACTGTTTGGTGGTAAGAACAGCAATTGTCCCACACGCGGCTCAAGCATCGTCGCGCTTTCCGCGCCGAGCAGTTTCAGCAGCAGAGCAGAGACTTTAGGCCCGATACCGGTGAGGGTGCGGACGGATGCAAACAGGGGATCAAGCAGACTTGGACGCATGAAAGCAAACTTACTTAGATCTTATTAACTTGCAAGCTGACATCGCGCTCATCCCGCGTTATATGGCTGGTAACATACTTGAATACACAGACGTTAATCCGGAGAGTGATATGAGCACAGGCAGTAAATTATCGGGCACCGAGGCAGGCGCACAGCTGGATCCGCGTCGTCGCAAGCTGCTGTTCCGCTCATGGCACCGCGGTATGAAGGAAATGGATCTGATCTTCGGTCAATATGCGGACATGCATATTGCAACAATGGATGAAGATACATTGAATGAGTTTGAACGCCTGCTCGAAGTGCTCGACCGCGATCTGTTCAAATGGATTACCGGCGAAGACAAAACACCTGAGGCTTTTGACACGATTTTGTTCCGTGATCTTATTTTGTTCCGCGATAAAATCGACTATTGATTTTTCTCAATCAGAAGCTCGAGTAATATAGCAGAGACATCCTATGCCCGTATTTTCTAAACTTGGTCTGAAACCGGTTCTCGTCAATCATGTGCTGATTGATGGTGTCGCCGATGGTTATGAAGCCTTTGTGCTGGCCAAGATTTTGGAAGAGGCGGGTGATAAGGGGCCTGTCCTGTTTATCGCACGCGACGGACAGCGCGTGGCCGATATTGAGCAGGTGATCGGCTTTATCATGCCGGAACTGCCGGTATTGCATATTCCGGCATGGGACTGTCTGCCCTATGACCGCGTTTCCCCAGGTGCAACGGTTTCTGCCAGACGTCTGAATGCGTTGAGCCAGTTGAGTGCCCTGCGGGAGCAGAAACATCCGGCGCTGATTATTGCCACAGCCAATGCGGTGTTACAGAAGCTGCCGCCGCGCGCTGTGTTGGCTGAGCAGAGTTTCTCCGCACGTCCGGGCAACCGCGTGAATATGGATGAACTGACCCAGCGCCTTGAACGCAACGGCTTTGAACGCGTGCCGACAGTGCGCGATGTCGGTGAATTTGCCGTACGTGGTGGTATTCTTGATCTGTTCGTGCCAGGTGCGGAAGAGCCGCTGCGTCTGGATTTCTTCGGCGATACGCTGGAAAGCATCCGCGCCTTTGATCCGGCTTCGCAACGCACCACCGAGACACGCAAGGAGTTCACTCTCCAGCCGATGAGCGAGATTACGCTCTCGCCGGATATGATCAGCCGCTTCCGTAAGAACTATATCGCTGCCTTTGGTGCACCGTCGCGTGATGACGCACTTTATGCTGCGATCTCGGAAGGTCGTCGCTTCGCCGGTATGGAGCACTGGCTGCCATTGTTCTATGACGAGATGGAAACGCTGTTTGATCATACAGGCGCAATGCCGGTGGTATTCGATCATCTGGTGCCGGAAGCCATTGCCGAGCGTCACAAGCTGGTGCTTGATCATTATGACGCCCGCCAGAAACAGGCCGAGGGCAAAGAAGCAGCAGATGCTATTCCCTATAAGCCTGTAGCACCAAGCCAGCTCTATATGTCGCTGCGCAAGGTGGAAGAGGCGGCAGAGGCCAATGGCAAGCGCTATGACCTCACGCCTTTTGAAGCGCCGGAAGCCAGTGGCCGGCATATTATCCATGCAGATGCCCATAAAGGCCGCAGCTTCGCTGAGGAACGCGCTGCTAAAGACGTCAATCTGTTTGAGGCCGTAACCAAATATATCGCTGAACTGCGTGCAAGTGGCAAAAAGATCATGATCGCCGCATGGACGGAAGGCTCGCTTGACCGTCTGTTACAGGTACTGGACGAACATGGTCTGGAAAAGATCGAGACAGTCAAAGACCTGCGTACGGTCAAAGCGCTGTCGCGCGATAAGATCACTGCGACTGTGCTGGCGGTAGAAAGCGGTTTTGATGCCGGTGATCTGGTTGTGGTGGCCGAGCAGGATATTCTCGGTGATCGCCTGATCCGCCGTACCAAAAAACGCAAACGCGATGCGGATTTCATCTCTGAGGCCGGTAGCCTGACCGCGGGCGATATCGTTGTGCATGTCGATCACGGTATCGGTAAATTTGTGGGCTTGCGTACGATCACCGCTGCCGGTGCGCCGCATGATTGCCTTGAACTGCATTATGCCGGTGACGACCGTCTGTTCCTGCCGGTTGAAAATATTGAACTGTTGTCGCGCTATGGCTCGGAAGGCTCAAGCGCTGTTCTCGATAAGCTCGGCGGCGGTGCATGGCAGGCGCGTAAAGCCAAGCTCAAGAAGCAGCTGCTGGAAATGGCCGGACAGCTCATTCGCATTGCCGCAGAACGTGCTATGCGCGGTGCGCCGGTGCTGAACCCGCCGGATGGTCTTTATGGTGAGTTTGCTGCCCGTTTCCCTTATGACGAGACAGAAGACCAGCAGCGCGCCATTGATGCGATCTTTGACGATCTTGGCGATGGCAAACCAATGGATCGTCTGGTTTGCGGTGATGTTGGTTTTGGTAAAACCGAAGTCGCGCTGCGTGCAGCCTTTGTAGCTGCGCTTAACGGCTATCAGGTGGCTGTTGTTGTACCGACCACACTGCTGTCACGCCAGCATTTCAAAACCTTCTCCACGCGCTTTAACGGCCTGCCGATCAATGTTGCCCATGCCTCACGTCTTGTCGGTAGCAAAGAACTGGCACTGACCAAGAAGGGCGTTGAAGAAGGTACTGTCGATATCGTTGTCGGCACCCATGCGCTGCTTGGCAATTCGATCAAGTTCAAAAATCTCGGCCTGCTGATTATCGACGAAGAGCAGCATTTCGGCGTGAAGCATAAAGAGCGCCTCAAAGACCTGAAATCCGATATTCACGTGCTGACACTCACCGCAACGCCGATCCCGCGTACGCTGCAGCTGGCGCTCACGGGCGTGCGTGAATTGTCGCTGATTACCACGCCGCCGGTTGACCGTATGGCCGTGCGTACCTTCATTTCGCCTTTTGATGCGCTGGTCATCCGCGAAACACTGATGCGCGAGCGCTATCGCGGCGGCCAGAGCTTCTATGTCTGCCCGCGTATTTCCGATCTTGCCGAGATCAAGGAATTCCTTGACCAGCATGTGCCGGAACTGAAAGTTGCTGTGGCCTATGGACAGATGGCTGCCGGTGAGCTGGAAGACATTATGAATGCCTTCTATGACGGGCAATATGATGTGCTGCTCTCCACAACCATCGTGGAATCCGGACTGGATATTCCGACTGCCAATACTATGATCGTGCATCGTGCGGATATGTTTGGTCTGGCACAGCTCTATCAGTTGCGTGGCCGCGTTGGCCGTTCCAAGCAGCGTGCATTTGCGCTGTTCACACTGCCTGCGGGCAAAACTCTGACCCAGACAGCGGAACGCCGTCTCAAAGTACTGCAATCGCTGGATACTTTGGGCGCTGGTTTCCAGCTTGCGAGCCACGATATGGATATTCGCGGTGCGGGTAACTTGCTGGGTGATGAGCAGTCCGGTCATATCAAGGAAGTCGGTTTCGAGCTGTATCAGCAGATGCTGGAAGAGGCGGTTGCCGAGCTGAAATCCGAAGGCCCTGTGATTGACAGCCATTGGTCGCCACAAATTGCGGTTGGCACGGCGGTGATGATACCGGAAACTTATGTGCCGGATCTGCAATTGCGTCTTGGTCTCTATCGTCGTTTGGCCGATCTGGAAACAACGCAGGAGATCGACGGTTTTGGTGCCGAGCTGATCGACCGTTTTGGCCCGCTGCCGGAAGAAGTGCAGCACCTGCTCAAGATCGTGTTTATCAAGGCGCTGTGCCGCAAGGCCAATGTTGAGAAACTGGATGCAGGGCCGAAAGGCATTGTTATCCAGTTCCGTGAGAAGACCTTCTCGAATCCGGCAGGTCTGGTGCAGATGATTGCGGCACAGGGCTCGCTGGCGAAGATCCGGCCGGATCAGAGCATTGTGTTTATCCGCGATTATCCGACCGCTGAAAAACGCCTGACCGGTTCAGCCGTAATCATGACGCAACTGGCAAAAATCGCCGGAGAATAAGCAAAAAACAGGGGGAATAGAATGCAAAAACAGCTTGTTGAAACCAGACATGGCCGTCTTGAGGTCATGACAAGCGCAGGTAAGGGCGCACCGGTTTTGTTTATTCACGGCAATTCTGCGTGCAAGGAAGTGTTTCACAAGCAGTTTGAATCCTCTCTGGCGCATGATTTCCGGCTGATTGCTTTTGATTTGCCGGGACATGGCGCTTCTAATGATGCTGCTGATCCGCAAAAATCCTATACATTGCATGGCTATGCGCAGGCCGCAGCCGATGTGCTGAAGGCGCTGGATGTATCATCGGCAGCCGTGTTCGGCTGGTCGCTCGGCGGGCATATCGGTCTGGAAATGATTGCGCAGCAGGCACCGGTCAACCGGTTGATGATTACCGGCACGCCGCCATTTGCCAAAGATGCGGATGCGGTAGGTCAGGCTTTTGTGCCGAGTGAAGCGTTGAAATATGGTGGTCAACGTGATCTGGACGATGCGGAGGCACAATCCTATGCGCGTCATGTGGTGCATCCGGATAAACCAACACCGGCTTTTATGGTGGATGCCGTGCGCAGAACCGACGGGCTGACACGCCAGACAATGTTCGAAAATATTCTGGCGGAGAATATCGCCGACCAGCAGCATATGGCTGAGAATTGCCCCGTGCCGCTGGCTATCCTCAATGGTGCTGAGGATCATTTCATCAATAATGCGCATATCGCATCGCTGAATTATAAGAACCTCTGGGAAGAGACGATTTTCCTGCTGCCACAGGTCGGCCATGCGGCTTTTCTGGAAAAGCCGCAGCTGTTTAACCGCATATTGGAACGCTTTCTGCGCGGCTAATCTTATGGTTTGCGCAGGCGCACAATCCATGCAATCGGCGTAACGCGCGTATCGGCAACGACTTCTTCTTGTGCCGCCAGTTCTTTCGAGGCCATTGGTTCAACACTGGCCTCGAGAATGAAACCTGCAGCGTTGATCATGCCGATCCATTCGCTCAAAGTACGGTGGAAGCGCGGAATATTGAACGGTTTATGCTGCTCGCGCTCAGTTTGCGGAACGCTTGAAAACAGCCATGTCTCAAGACTGCCGTCAATATTCTCAAAATAATCTGCAACCAAAACCGCGGTTACTTTACCATTCTCATCACGAATATTCTTACGAAACGGCGGCACAAAACACGGATGCAGAATGGTGAACTGGAAGAAACCCTGCGGTTTAAGAATGCGGAATACTTCTTTCAGCACGTCGCCCTGTTGCGGCATATCCATCATCGACATGAAGGCGCTGGCGAAGTCAAATTGTGCATCATCGAACGGCAGGTGCAGGGCATCCGCCGTCAGATAACGGATACCAAGCGGCTCGTTTTCTTCATATTCGGAAGCATGGTGCACAAAGGTTGGCGCAATATCAATGCCGGTCATTTTCGCACCGGCGCGTGCCAGAGCGCGCGTATTGGCACCTTCACCGCAGCCGACATCTAACCCGTTCAAGCCTTTGATATCCGGCAGCATTTCCAGAAAAGCCGGTGTGTGCAGCGCATCGCGGTAAATATCATAACCAGCGCGGACAAGCTTCGTCCATGTCGCAGCATTGGCCTCCCAATTTTCTGATACTGAGCGTTTCAATGCATCATTTGTGGACTGACCTGCCATAGAGCACCTTTATAATGGAAGGAAAGACGAAAAAGGCTCCTTGGTGAGCACCAAAGAGCCTTAGAATAGTATTGTTGCAGTGGTTTAAAGATCAGCGATCTTCGCTCAGACCCGGCTCATAACCTTCTGCAATCTGACGGATAGCATCAGCCATGGCTTCGGCGCTCTGTGCACCCATGACCGCATATTTCTGATCGAGAATGAAGCATGGCACACCGGTCACGCCCATCTGTCCGGCAACGGCGATTTCCGCACGAACATTGTCGCTGTCCGTGTCACCTTCAAGCAGGGTTTCGATAATGGTATATTCCATACCGGCATCTTCTGCGGCTTCGATCAGGATTTCATGGCTGCCGATATTTTCGCCCTGTTCAAAATAGAGTGAGAACAATTCGCCGACAACGCGATCCTGTACTTCCGCGCTGACTTCACCCGCCCAGCGGATCAGGCGATGGGCATCCAGTGTATTGGGTGCCACTTCAATCGCATCAAAGTCGAACTCTATGCCTTCTTCTTTGCCGATGGCGATCAGCTGGTCATGCACTTCATTCACGCGGCTCTGGGAGCCGAGCTTTTCAACCAGATAGCGTTTGCGCTCTTTGCCTTCAGCCGGAAGTGTCGGGTCGAGCTGAAACGGACGCCAGCGCACTTCAACATTCAGTTCCGGCAACATTTCAAGGGCGGCTTTCAGGCGCTGACGGCCCAGAAAGCACCACGGGCAGACGACATCGGAAATAACATCGATTGTGATTTGTTTATTAGTCATGAAATTACCTGTCATCATTTGCCAGTTATTATTAGTTCACAGAGGTGGTTTCAGTCCACCATGTAGGGAATTGATAGCCGTAAAGCGAGGTTTTTTGTGGAATTTTTATCCGTTCCCACCGTGCAACCTGCTGTTTCGGCAAATAATAGAGTGGCAGATAATAGCTGCCGGAAATCAGTAACCGGTCAAAGGCGCGCACTGCATCGGTAAAAGCAGGGCGGTCTTTTGCGGCAAGCATGGCTTCAATCATCGCATCAATAGCCGGATCCTGCGCACCCGGATAGTTGAAACTGCCGGATGCATCACGGGAGCCGGAACCCCAGCGCATCCATTGTTCATTGCCGGGTGAGAGCGAGGCTGTCAGCGCACCGATAATCATATCATAATCGAAATTCTGCAAGCGCTGCTGATATTGTGCATCATCAGCACTGCGGATTTCCGCAACAATACCAAGCCGTGCCAGATTGCGCTTATAGGCCAATGCCAGCTTTTCCTCATCGACCGAGCGGGTCATGATTTCGAAACTCAGACGCGTGCCTTCCGGTGTGTGTGCTACGCCGTTTTCAAAGGTAAAGCCTGCCTGTTCCAGAAGATCATAGGCTTTTTTGGCAGGCGCACGGTCATGACCGCTGCCATTGGTTGTGGTCGGGCGCCATGTGCCGTCCATTGTTTCCGGCAGGATTTTATCCTGATAGGGCGCGAGTAACTGCTTTTCACCTTCACTCGCCGGACGACCGACGGATGATAATTCCGAACCCTGCCAGAAACTCGCCATACGGTCATATTGACCGGAGAACAGCGAGCGGTTTGCCCATTCAAAATCAAAGAGTTCGGAGAGCGCGCGCCGGACTTTGACATCGGCAAATTTTTCTCGCCTTGTGTTGAAGACAAAGCCGAGCATATTGGCCGGTGTGCCTTTGACAAAAGTGTCCTTAATGACTTTCCCTTGTTTTACCGCAGGGAAATCATAGGCTTTGCTCCAGTGGTTAGGTGAACCGTCAACATAAACATCGACGATTCCCTTCTTGAAAGCCTCGAAATAGGAGGTTTCATTGCGGAAATATTCGATGGTGATGGTGTCGAAATTGCTGAAACCGCTGCGGCTCGGCAGGTCTTTTGCCCAGTAATCAGGATTGCGCTGATAGGTAATGCGCTCACCAGGTTTAACAGTCTTAACAATATAAGGGCCGCTGGCGATCGGTGGCTTCAGTGAAGCTTTGCCGAAAGTTTCCGGATCAACGGCATGTTTCGGCAGCACCGGCATAGTACTGGCCAGCAGTAACGGGAATTCCCTGTCAGCCTTGTCATTAAAGGTAAAACGGATGCCGCGTTCACCGGTTTTCTCGATTTTGGCAATGCGGTTCATACGGGCATTATAGGGCGGGCGACCTTTTTCCGTCAGGATTTCATAGGTGAATATCACATCTTCCGGTGTCACCGGGTTGCCGTCAGACCATTTTGCCTGTTCGTTCAGTGTGAATTCAATAAAACTTCGCGCATCATCCGTTTCAACACGCTCTGCCAGCAGGCCGTAAAGCGTGAAAGGCTCATTGGCAGAACGCTGCATCAGCGTTTCAAACATCAGATTGCCGAAATCCGCATCATTGAACATGCCGCGCGCTGTGGTGCGCATGCTTTGCAGAACAAACGGATTGAGACTGTCAAAGGTACCGACCACACCATAGGTGATATTGCCGCCTTTAGGTGCTGCCGGATTGGTATAAGGGAAGTGTTTGAAATTGGCTGGCAGCGCAATGTCGCCATGCATGGACAATGCGTAGGATGGCACGCTGTCTTGTGCGGTAGCTACAGTCTGCGCCTGTGCTGTATCATGAGTAAAGGGCAGGCCGGTTGTGCCAAATGCGATTGCCAGAACGGAGGTTCCCAGCATGGCAAGCAGATGACGCCTGTTGATGATGCGCGGGAAGGGCTGGAACGGCTGTGTCATTGGTCAATCACTATCCGGTAAAATTATAAGAATGCTCTGATTTGTCAGAATTTTGCGTGTTTTTGATTAATTTTGAGAATGTTTGAGGATTATACCGTTCCGGTACCATATTTGATTCGTATCAGATGCACTGTATAAACCGCTTTTTTAGCGGGAATATGCAGCAAGCCACAGAATTATAATATGAAATATTGACCGGCCGGTTTTCGTTTTCTGATAAGTCAGGCGGGAAATGCGTTGTTTTTATAGCGCAAATCGACGTTAAAAAACTATGGTTAATAAAACGGCACTGGATAATGCGTTACAGTCAGTGTAACACCGCAAATAACGCAGGGTCACGCTGTTGCCGTATTTTATCCGCAGTCATGGTTGCGAAAATTCGGTTCACTTGCTGATCCGCAAGGGGAAAATGTTGTCTTGCCAGTCTCGATGATAATTCCCGTAAAAAATACAGGCTGTTTATTTCTCTGAAACAGCATAGCCAGAATTCAGATCAGAGTGTTGAAAGGAACCTGTTGATCATGACCAGCACGAAGACATTCGCTGCCGCATCCGCAATTGCCGGCGCCGTTGCCCTGCTTGCAACCGCGACCCTTCCGGCCACAGCTCAACAGCTGCCGCCGCAGGGATGGTTCAAGGTCTGCTCGAAGCAGGAAGATAATGATATTTGCAATACACAGAATATCGTGACTGCAGATTCCGGTCAGCTGCTGACCGCGATCAACCTGATCGAAATCAAAGGCAAGATTAATCGTAAGATTTTTCAGGTTTCCGTTCCGACCGGTCGTCTGATCCCTGCCGGTATCGGCATGCAGATTGATGCGAACAAAACCACCAAGGTTGAATACGGTATCTGCTTCCCGGATCGCTGCATTGCAGAAGCTCCGCTGACAGATGAAATGGTCAATGCGCTGAAAAAAGGCGGCAAGCTGACCCTTACATCCGTAAACTTCCAGAATAAGCCAAATCCGATCACTGTTCAGCTCACCGGTTTCTCCGATGCTCTGAATGGCAAGGGTCTGCAGCAGAACGAACTTGAACAGCGCCAGAAAGAACTTCAGGACGCAGTTCAGAAGCGCCAGAA
>NZ_ANNO01000477.1:0-3423 GCF_000409565.1 Pseudochrobactrum sp. AO18b | reverse complement strand
CCGGGGCCCCCCTTTTTTATTGGGGGAAAAATGACAAGACCTGAACTGACGACGCAGCGTCTGAAACTGCGGATATATACACCGCAGGATGCTGCGGAAATGTACAGCCATATCACACCGACGCTGACCCGTTTTATGGCGTGGGAGCCGCCTGCATCCTATGAAGAGTTTTTGGAAAACAAACCTCTGTGGGAAGAGCGTTTTTTGAAGGGGACAGATTACCACTTCGTTGCCAGAGATATACGAAACGGGCGCTATATCGGCATTGTCGGTGTGCATCGGGCTACAACGACTACACCGGAATTCGGCGTTTGGATGTGTGAGGACGTACACGGGCAGGGCTTTGGTAAGGAAGCGGTCACTGCTGTGTTCGACTGGGCAAAGGAAGCGTTACAGGCAGACTATTTCGTCTATCCGGTAGCCGAAGAAAATCGTGCTAGCCGCAAGATTGCCGAAACTCTGGGCGGCAAACTTGTCTCCTCTGAGCAGAAACCGAAATATATGGCTGTGACTTATCACATTCCGGCTTAAAAATTTCATGATAATAATGGCCGGATATGTCCGGTCATTGTCCTGATACTGACTTTTTCATTATGTTTTGGCGCGGTAATTTCTGTTATACCACTTTACAGGAGTTACCTAAAATGTCCGCCAATGATACTGCTCTGATCGTTATTGATGTTCAGGAATCTTTTCGCCAGCGTCCCGTATGGCAGGATGATATTGCCCGACCTTTTATCCGGAATGTGCAGGCGCTGATTGATGGTGCTACAAAGCGCAAGATTCCGGTCGTGCAGATTTTGCACACGGATAATGATGATGTGTTTCAGCTGGAAAGCGGTTTTGTGCGCACATTGGAAGGCGTGGCGATTGATCCAACGGTATTATTCTACAAGAAACGTCACTCTGCTCTTGTGGAAAGCGGTCTGAATGTCTGGCTGACGGAGCGCGGTATCCGCAAGCTGATTATCTGTGGCATCAGAACCGAACAGTGCTGTGAAACGACAACGCGTCATGCATCCGATCTGGGCTATCAGGTTGATTATGTAACGGAAGCCACGCTGACTTTTCCGATGCAGCATCCTTCAGGACAGGTCTTCTCCGTTGAGGATATCAAAATGCGCACGGAGCTGGTTCTGGCAGGGCGTTTTGCGCGCATTGCTACGGTTGAAGAAGTACTTCAGGCTGTCTCACATAAGGAAACAGGATTGTGAATAAGCCAAGCGGCACGACGATCCCAAAGATTATACCAGTCTATGTTGTTGTGCCGCCGCATATCCTGCTGCTGGATGTGGCGGGGCCGGTGGAAGTGCTGCGTCGTGCCAATGCGGAACAAAAGGATATTCTGTTTGATTATCATTTTGTCTCAACGCAAGCGGAGCAGGTGAGTTCAATCGGGCTGGCTGTTGCAGGGCTTGAGCCATTACCTGCACAATTGCCGGATGATGCCTATATTCTTGTTTGCGGTACTATCACAGCACCGGCAGAGGCAATTGATCCCGAGCCGGAATACCGGCAATTGGCAGCATGGTTGAAAGCGGTTTTCCGGCCATCAATGCATCTGGTAACGATTTGCTCCGGCGCTTTGATTGCTGCGCGTGCCAGTTTGTTTGACGGTTATGCCTGCACCACCCATGCGCTGTCCGTTGATGAATTGCGTGAAATTGCTCCGGCTGCGCGCGTGCTGGATAACCGGCTTTATGTGGAAGATGGTACGCGCTTTTCGAGTGCAGGTATTTCCACCGGAACTGACCTTATGCTGCATCTGGTGGCAAAGCTGACATCACCGGTCGTGGCGCTGAATATTGCCCGTTATATGGTTGTCTATATCCGGCGTACTGGTGGCGAGCCGCAATTTTCACCGTGGCTGAGCGGGCGTAATCATATTTATCCGGCAATTCATCGTATTCAGGATGCGATTATTGCTGATCCGGCGCGGTGCTGGTCTCTGGCTGAACTGGCCGATACCGGTTTTATGAGTGTTCGCAATCTGTCACGTCTGTTTCAGGAGCATACGGGGCTGACGGTGACGGAATATGTCAATCTGATCCGCGTAACACTTGCCAAAGATATTCTGACCAATTCGCCGCTGGATATGGAGAATATCGCCGAGAAAACCGGCTTTACTTCAGCCCGCCATCTGCGCCGTGTCTGGTCGAAATATAATGCGGTGCCGCCGAGTCATTATCGCCGGATTACCGGACAGGTGTAAGATCACGTTGCGCAATACCGCAAATCACTGCGAGTAATAACAATCCGGCTGAAGCCCACAGGCCACTTGAGAGGTTATGTGTCAGGTCATTGATAAAGCCGATCAGCACAGGGCCGACAATCTGCCCGATTGAGAACATAACAGTCATCATGCCGATTGCTGCTGCCCAGCCTTCCGGTGGCAGATTGCGGCGCACATAGACTGTGGTTGAGGCAACAACCGCGAAAAAGGCACAACCGAAACCGGCAGCAGAAATCATCAGCAGAGGCGTGCCGGATGAGAAAATCGGCAGCAGTGATGCAATCAGTGTAATCAGCGAGAGCAGGGCGAAACCATAACCATGCAGCACTTTTTTCTGAATGCCTGCGCAAACCCATGGTGAGGAAATTGCGCCAAGCCCGATCACAAACCAAAAGGCTGATTGCAGCATAGCCCCGCCGCCGGAATTCTGCACCCATGCGATCATAAAGGTCATATAGGCAATATAACCGGCACCGACAAAGAGATATCCGGCTAAAATGCCGCTCATGGCTTTGTAGTCAACACGGTAAGGTTTGCTTTTCTGATCCGGCTTGTAGAGCGTTACATTTTGTCCGCGCGCGCCGATCAGCAACAGCGCCAGAGGGGCGGCCATCAGTGCCAGCAAGGCCCATGCATAAGGCCATGAGCCTGCACCCAAATAGGCAATCAGATAAGGAATGACGAGACAGGACAGGAAAATACCGATGCCAGGCCCTGCATAGAAAATACCGAGAATAACCGAACTGCGCTCCGGATGACGCTGTGCAAGACTGGTTGTCAGCAGGCCACCGGCCACAAAAGCCAAACCTGCACTGAGTCCGGCAATAAATCGCAGCAGGTTGAGAATAAGCACATCGCGGAAGACCGCGCAGAGTGCCAGCGAAACGACAACCAGCCAGATATTGATGATCATCATTTTATAGGCACTGATATAGCGCAGCAGGCGCGATGCGAGCAAAGCGCCGAACAGATAGCCGATCCCGTTGCTGGTATTCATCCAGCCTGCATCCGCATAGGACCAGTGCAGATCGGCACGCATATCCGGCAGCACAAGCGCATAGGCAAAACGCGCAAAGCCCAATCCCAGTGCCGGAACCATTGCTAAGGCCAGCACAACGGCTAAGGCATTTTCACTTTTTCCGAACGGGTCTTGGGTGGTCATTACAGGCATTCCGGTATTGTTTTACAGT
>NZ_ANNO01000476.1:0-2281 GCF_000409565.1 Pseudochrobactrum sp. AO18b | reverse complement strand
TTTGGGGGGGGGGCTTTTGCAAATCATGACGGATTAAGCAGCCATTGCTTTCTGCAGGTTTTCGTCGATCTTGTCGAGGAAGCCTGTTGTCGACAGCCAAGGCTGATCCGGACCGATCAGCAGAGCCAGATCTTTGGTCATGTAGCCGGATTCAACTGTGTCTACGCAGACTTTTTCCAGTGTATCGGCAAAGCGCTTCAGTTCGGCATTGTCGTCGAGCTTGGCGCGGTGCGCGAGACCACGGGTCCATGCGAAAATCGAAGCGATCGAGTTGGTTGAGGTTTCCTCACCCTTCTGATGCTGGCGATAGTGACGGGTTACAGTACCGTGAGCAGCTTCTGCTTCAACGGTCTTGCCATCCGGTGTCATCAGAACCGAGGTCATCAGGCCGAGCGAGCCGAAGCCCTGTGCCACGATGTCGGACTGCACGTCACCGTCATAGTTCTTACAAGCCCAGACATAACCGCCGGACCATTTCAGAGCCGAAGCAACCATGTCGTCGATCAGGCGGTGTTCGTACCAGATCTTGGCTTCTTTGAACTTCTCAGCAAATTCAGCCTGATATACTTCTTCAAAGATATCTTTGAAACGGCCGTCATAGGCTTTGAGAATGGTGTTCTTGGTCGACAGATAAACCGGATAGCCGCGCTGCAGGCCGTAGTTCAGCGATGCGCGTGCGAATTCACGGATGGATTCGTCGATATTGTACATAGCCATAGCTACACCGGCGGATGGTGCATCATAGACTTCGTGTTCAATGGTTTCGCCGTCTTCACCAACGAATTTGATCGACAGCTTGCCTTTGCCCGGGAATTTGAAATCAGTCGCGCGGTACTGGTCACCGAAAGCATGACGGCCAACGATGATCGGCTGAGTCCAGCCCGGCACCAGACGTGGTACGTTTTTGCAGATGATTGGTTCGCGGAAAATGACGCCGCCGAGAATGTTGCGGATGGTGCCGTTTGGCGATTTCCACATTTTCTTGAGTTTGAATTCTTCAACGCGGGCTTCATCAGGGGTGATGGTGGCGCATTTCACACCAACGCCGTGCTCTTTGATAGCATTCGCTGCGTCGATGGTAACCTGATCATTGGTTGCATCGCGGTGTTCTACCGACAGATCATAATATTTCAGATCGATGTCGAGATATGGATGGATGAGTTTGTCTTTGATAAACTGCCAGATGATGCGGGTCATCTCATCGCCGTCAAGCTCAACAACGGGATTTGCAACTTTGATCTTTGCCATTAAAACCTCTCCTTCATGAAGTTGCGCCTCTCATAGCACTGCTTAGGCGAGAGGCAAAGTGCTAACGACGCCTTGAGAACAGGAATAATAAAAAACGCCGGAGATAACGGGTTTTTATACTGTCAGAGGGCAATTTATTTGTTCACGATGGTGTGAGATATGCTTCGCTTCGCTGCATGACAGAGCCGGTACAGGTTGTGAGCGATTCAGTTTTTTGAACTGAGACCTGTTTAATTATCATGCATGGTTTGAATTCCGTCACTCTTCCGTTTAAGAAAAGCGCGAAAAGCGCATGCGGAATGTCTCGTTTTGCGCGTGAAGTTCGAGTTTTGAGAAGATAATGGCCGGTACAGACAAACAGCGCCCGATGATTTCAGAAGGCCCAGCAATCATTCTTGTGGAGCCGCAATTGCCGGAAAATATCGGCATGGTGGCACGCGCTATGGCGAATTTCGGCCTCGGCGAATTGCGTCTGGTCAATCCGCGTGAAGCCTTTCCGAATGATAAAGCCCGCTCTGCCGCCAGCAAGGCCGATCATATTATTGACAGCGCGGTTCTCTATGATGATCTGCCGTCAGCGCTGGCTGATCTGAATTTTGTCTATGCCACAACCGCCCGCGAGCGAGACGGTTTCAAGCAGGTGCGTGGTCCCGTGGAGGCAGGTAAAATCCTGCGCCAGAAATTCCGTACCGGTGAGAAAACCGGCATCATGTTCGGTCGTGAACGCGTCGGCCTGAAAAATGATGAAGTCGGTCTGGCCGATGAGCTGGTGACTTTTCCGGTCAATCCGGCATTTGCCTCGCTCAATATCGCGCAGGCTGTGTTGCTGATGTCCTATGAATGGATGAAATCCGGTCTGGAAAATGAAACTGACACAGTTTTCCGCGGGCCTGAACTGCAACCGGCCAATAAAGAATATCTACACGGTTTCTTTAATCATTTGGAGGAAGCTCTGGATACGCGCGGTTATTTCCGCCCGGAAGCGCGTAAGGAAATTATGGTGAATAATCTGCGGGCAGTGCTGACCCGTCCG
>NZ_ANNO01000475.1:0-214 GCF_000409565.1 Pseudochrobactrum sp. AO18b | reverse complement strand
CCGCGTGGTCCCGGCGCGCCCGAAGGCCGCGCCAGAATACCTAATGATACCGCGCCCGAAGGCCGCGCCAGAATATCTAATGATGCCGCGCCTGAAGGCCGCGCCAGAGTGCATAAAGACGAGACACAGAATACCGAGCAGGATAAACCGGACGAGAAGTCCTGAGGCAGGTTTGTGATGCACCATCTCGCGCAATATACAGCAACCAATATTT
>NZ_ANNO01000474.1:0-2791 GCF_000409565.1 Pseudochrobactrum sp. AO18b | reverse complement strand
GCGCGGGGCGCGGGTGCTGATGCCCGACCGCCATTTTATCTATGTGGCTGATGATGCAGGTTTTCCCTATGGTTCATGGGAAGAACCGGCTTTGCGTGAGCGCATTGTCAGCCTGTTTGCTGATCTGATCCGCCGGTTCCATCCTCAGCTATGCGTGATTGCCTGTAATACGGCATCCACATTGGTGCTTGATGATCTGCGGCAGGCTTTTCCCGATACACCTTTTGTCGGCACGGTTCCGGCGATTAAACCGGCCGCTGAGCGCACCAGTTCCGGTCTTGTTTCGGTTCTGGCAACGCCGGGTACAGTTAAACGTGCCTATACGCGGGATTTGATCCAGTCTTTCGCTACACAGTGCCATGTGCGCCTTGTCGGCGCTGACCGGCTTGCCACATTGGCTGAAGCGCATATTCGCGGCGAAAAGATTGATGATGAGCTGGTGCTTGAGCAAATCACGCCATGCTTCATTGAGAAAGACGGTAAGCGTACGGATATCGTGGTGCTTGCCTGCACGCATTATCCGTTTCTCGCCAATGTATTCCGTCGTTTAGCGCCGTGGCCGGTTGACTGGCTTGATCCGGCTGAAGCAATCGCCCGGCGTATGTTGTCGCTGCTGCCTGAGAATAAAGACAAGATTCTCCATCATCATGATGATCTGGCTGTGTTTACATCCGGAAAACCGGATTATGCGATCCGCCGCTTGTTGCAAGGCTTTGGCCTGCGGAACTAGAGCTAAGCAGCAAATTGCTATGTCGGCTTCCGGCGGGCAATCTTCACCATTCCTGCGGATAAAATCTTTTTTAAAAGAAAGCACTTGACCTTAACCTAAGGGCAAGCCTGCATAACTTGTGCGATGATAGTCACAAGGAGAAAGCATGCTCACAATAGGACAAATGGCGCGCTCCCAAGGGGTAACGACAAAAACACTGCGCCATTATGACAGTATCGGTCTGTTCAGCCCCTGCCTGAGCAGGCAGGATAATGGCTACCGCTATTACCGGCCGGAACAGATCGTAACACTGGGGCGCATTGTCTGGCTGAGGCAGCTTGGTATGGCGCTGGATGAGATCAAAACACTGGCTGCCAGCGGTGGTCTGGACAGTGTGGAGAAGATGCATGCAAGCCTGCAAAATCATGCAGTGCAGCTTGAAGCTGACATCAACCGCCGTCAGAAAACCCTCGATCATCTTTATCGCTATCTCGCACAACCGGAGCGTAAAATGCCTGAATTACAAAAGCCTGAACGTGTTTTCTTCGCTGCTCAACGGATTATCGGCATGTGCTGGTATCCTGAGGATGAGGGCAGTATCGCGCAAATGTGGGATCGCTTTGAAGCGCGTGAGCATGAGATTGAACGCCTGTATGAGCCTGTCGGCACTTTCGGCATTTGCCAGCCTCTGGAAGACGGCCAGTGGCGTTATATTGCGGGTCTTCCGGTTGGCACAGATGCAACCATTCCTGAAGGACTGGTCGCCATGGAAATTCCGGGGCGCTATTACGCAAAGGTTGAGCATCAGGGTGAAGTGACGACCTTGCCGGAAACATTCCGCGCGGCCTATTCCGAATGGCTGCCGAGTGCAGGTATGCAGCCTGATGAAGGGCCGGAATTTGAATATAGCGGCGCGCGTTTTCTCGGGCCGATGAATCCTGAAAGCGTGACCGAGATTTATATTCCGCTGAAATAATCCGTATTCAAAAATGAAGTGATAAATGAGCGACCTTGATCATGTTTCAGGTCGCTCTTTTTATGATTGCGTTGTACTGCCGGTAACGAAAAAGAATATCCGCGGAGATTGGAATGATGAAACAGACAGTTGCTGTATTGGCAGCAGGGCTTGGTATTTTGACGCTGACAGGCAGTTTGGCTTCTGCAAATGAGCCGGTGGGTTTCCGGCAAACCGAACTGGCAGATAAGAGCGGCAAGCGTGACTTGAAAGTCGCGCTTTGGTATCCGGCATCCGACACAAAAGCAGCCGAGACTGTTGGTGAAAATCCGGTCTTTAAAGGCATTCAGGCAATGCCGGATGCTGCGCCTGACGGCAAAACGCATCCGCTTGTGGTGTTGTCGCATGGCTATGGCGGTAGCTGGCGTAACCTGAACTGGCTGGCAGGTGAGCTGGTCGGGCAGGGCTATATCGTTGCCGCACCGGATCATCCGGGCACAACGACATTTAATCGCGATAAGGAACAGGCTGCGCAGCTCTGGGAACGTCCGTATGACCTTAGTCGTGTGATTGATGCTGTGACCACTGACAGCGCCTTAGCGGGCAAGGTTGAACCAAACCGCATTGCCGCGATTGGTCATTCACTCGGAGGCTGGTCGGTTGTGGCGCTGGCTGGTGCACAATTTGATCCTGCGCGCTTTGACAGGGATTGCACAGAGCAGCCTAATCCGCGCACTTGTGGTCTGGCGAGTGAGCTGATTACGCCGCGAGGCGAAGTGGCAGCTGAAAAACTGAAAACAATGAAAGCCGATCCGCGTGTTGGTGCGATTGTCTCGCTTGATCTGGGCTTGGCGCGTGGTTTCACTCCGGAGAGCCTGAACAGCATTACTATGCCGGCTCTGATTTTTGGAGCAGGTGTTGATATTGGTGATCTGCCTGCGAAACTGGAATCCGGCTATGTCGCCTCCAATATGCCAGAAAAAACCGCGCAATATGTTGAGATTGCGGATGCCATGCATTTCAGCTTCATGCAGATATGCAAGGCCGGTGCGGCAGAGCTTATTGAGGCAGAAACGCCGGGAGACGGTATTGTCTGTAAAGACGGCGGAGAGCGCGACCGCGAGGCG
>NZ_ANNO01000473.1:0-15361 GCF_000409565.1 Pseudochrobactrum sp. AO18b | reverse complement strand
GCTAAATAGCGGCCTTTCTTTTGAGAGCCTTGGGAGGTTTATTTTGCTTTTAGTTCACTGACTTTACCGACGGTGAAGAACTGGGTTTCACCATTGGAGTCATCCACACCGTCATTATCAGTCACGACATAGCCGATGCCGTTTTTGTCGATGGCGAAGCCTTCAAGTTTATCCGGAACAAAACCGTTGAGCTTCTTGAGGTCAGGAATGAAATCATAGACCAGTGTTTTGCTGACAAGCGGCAGTTTCTCACCGATCTTCGCTGGCTTCAGATCAGCCATTGCCACTTTGTAGAGGCGCTTATTGACAGCTTCATTGCCGATCAGGTTATCACGCTCAACGATATAGAGCTGACCGTCATGGGCCGTGATTTCTGACAGGCCGACCCAACCCTTTTCTTTCTTATCCAGCGGATAGGAAACGGCAGCCCATTCTTCGCTCTTCAGATTGTAGCTGAGAATTTTGACAGTGCCTTTGTCATCATCAGCCCATTCGCGCTGTACAACCATCCAGAGCGTTTCATTGTCGCCTTCACCGGTGCGGGTGATGCCTTCAAGACCAAAACGGGTCTGATGCTTGAGCAGGTCTTCAGGCAAAGCGATTTCTTTTTTGATTTCGCCTTTGTCATTCACATTGAGAATGGCATGCGGAACGAGCTTCTTCTGGTCACCTTCATTGGCCAGCCAGAAGCCGCCTTTGCCATCGGTCGTAATGCCTTCAAGATCAATCTTTTGCGCTGCATCTTTACCGCGCTTGACGAGCAGCGCAGAGGTGATTTTCGCAGGCTTCTGATTGGCGTCAATCGTGTAGATTGTCGGCGCAGCAAAATAAGCAGAGTCAGAAACTGCATAGAGAATGCCGTCTTTGCTTTCATCCGCAACCAGACCGGAGAGCGCGCCCCAGGCGATTGGTGTGCCTTCTTCCGTCAGTTCCGAAACCAGCTGCGGATAATCTGCGGCTTTGTCTTGCAGCTCATAAATCATCACATGGGAGCGGGCGGCGCCGTCTTCACCCAGATCAGTTTCATTGGCGGTTACCAGCAGGTTACGTGACGGGATCGCCAGCACACCTTCAGGGCCGATGCCCGACGGTAGCAGCTGAACGAATTCAGGATCTTTGCCGGTATCTTTATAAACGCCAATCATTGAACCGCGCTCGCTGGCAACGAAGAGATAGTTGGTATCACCAAAACGACCGACTTCGGCACCTTCCAGCTCAACACCTTTCTTGTTGCGCTTTTCCGGATAATGGCCGTGTGCAGCAATCTTGTGTTCCAGCGTATTGCCGGATTCGTAAGTTACCTTGCCGGTCTTATCGAAAATCGTGAAGCCGCGGGAGCCGCCTTTATAATCGCCTTCATTGGCGGTTAGCAGGCGATCATCGCCAACCCATTTGATAGTGTCCGGCTCGCGGGCGACATTTTTCATCTCGCCGTTGAATTTGATCTGGCCGTCTTTCTTGGTGTCGATCTTGTCGAGATCAACAGTACCGGCGGAGAAATGTGCAGTGATCTTGCCGGAAGCAGCATCGACGATCGCAATATGGTTGTTTTCCTGAAGGGTAACAGCAATTTCATTCTTGCTGTTGATGGAAACAAATTCCGGTTCCGGATCTTCCGGTGCAACTTCTGCAATACCGGTCATATCAACCACTTTCATGGTTTTGCAATCCGGTGTGCCGTCTTTGAGATTGAGAATAACCAGATTACCGGCTGGCAGCTGTGGCAGCTCGCCGTCATTCAGGTCTTCATCGCGCTCATTTTCAATGGCAACGGCGAGGAATGTCTTGTCCGGCGAAACGGCTACCGAATCCGGCTGACCGCCGAGATCGCAGCTCATTTCAACCTTGCGCGATGCAATGTCAATGACATCCAGACGGCCGGATGGCTTCACATAGCTTTCAGATGTGTTGACACCGGCGAAAACGCGCTTGCCTGCAACGGCAACTGATGTCGGTTCGCCTTCAACTTTAAGAACGCCGCCGGCTTTAGGATTTTTAGGATCGGTAATATCAACAAAACCGATGCCGCCATACGGGCTGTCGGAATAGATCAGCGTGTTGCCATCTTCCGAAACCGTGATGATTTCTGATGAGGTTGCCGCTTTGGCATCTGCATCTTTCGGCAGGTTATCGGCGACTGCAAAGCTGGCGATGCGGTTGAAAACCGGCTCAGCCGAAGCGGAAAAAGCAACGGAACTTGCCAGAGTGGCAGTAAGAGCGGTGATGAGAGAAAGTCTCATAGAACGGCGCGACATGAATATCCCCGAATGTTGGATAAAATTCTGGATCTCTGATCCAAAAGCCGCCATGCCTTGCTGCAAATGGCAATTTCTACGCTTCCGGTACTCACGTACTTATATATACGCTGCGTTCCGGTGCTCGAAATCACCATTTTCGCTATGGCCTGCCACTTTTTGATTCAGACATTGAGGGGAGATTTCGCCGTTCTCTGTTTCAGACAAATGTCACTTCCATGAAGAAATGATGACATGGCTTTTATTAGCAATTTATTCGTTGATAAAACGGTGGGAAAACGGGATGCGGCCGGTTTCAGAAAACGCTGAAACGCTTGCAGATTGTATTGTCGCTGGTGTGGTAGTTCTGAAAACCGATTGCGTCATAATAAGCAAGCCCATTGGTATTATCCGCGCCGATAGTCGCGTCAATATTTTGCAGGCCTGCATTTTCAGCTGCGAGTTTTGTTGCGGAAAACAGTGCCTTGCCGACACCGCGTCTGGCAGCACGCGGGCTGACATGTGTGCCGATAATGCCCCAGCCTGCGCTAACACCGTATTTATTGCCCTCAGCTGCGCGGATCAGTGACTGGAAGCCCAAAACCTCGCCATTTGCATCTTCTGCCACGCTGCACAGAATGCCATGCGGGTTATTGATATAAGTATCGCGTACGAAATCCTGATCATGCGGGCGCTGCCGTTGTGTAACTGCAATAATATCTGTCAAAATGCGGCTCATGGCTTCAGCATCACTCAATCGGGCAGGCCTGATAATCATTACTTTATCTTCCAAATAGCTGAGTGCATTTATTTGTCTGACGGTGTCTGCGGGCGGGCGAGGTTGCCTTTGCCAAATGTGTAGCCGGTTTCCACTGTTTTGGAGCCGAATTTTGAGCGTAGCTTATCAATGGCAGTTTCAGCCGCCGCACGCTTGCCTGCCTTGATATCCACGAGATCCGGCGGATCGGCTTTCACCGGATCGGTGAGGTCGGTCACGCCGATGCCGAGCAGACGGTATTTGGTGCCGTCAATTTCCTTTTGCAGCATATAAAGACCGGTGCGGAAAATTCTGTCTGCAAGCTGCGTGGGATCGCTCAGACGATGATTGCGGGTACGGCTCTGAAAATCCTTGGTCTTGAGCTTCAGCACCACTGTATGACCGGCAATCTCGCCATGTTTCAGCCGTCCGGCAACTTTTTCCGACAGTGCACGCAGAACCGGCACCAGTTCCTCAGCCTTGGCGATATCAATATCAAACGTGGTTTCATTGGAGATGCTCTTCATCTCACTTTCTGGTTGGACTGTGCGCGTGTCCATGCCGCGGGATAGGCGGTAGAGACGCTGCCCCATCACGCCATAGGACTTCATCAGCGCAGATTCTTCCATTTGCTGGAGCTGTCCTATTGTCTTAATACCGTCAGCATTGAGTTTGGCATTGAGCGCCTTGCCGACACCCCAGATCATACCGACCGGCTTAGGCTTCAGAAAATCCAGTGTTTCCTTTTCTCCGATCACCGAGAAACCACGCGGCTTCTCCATGTCCGAGGCAAGTTTCGCCAGAAATTTGCAATAGGACAAGCCGACAGAAACGGTGATGCCGATTTCCTGTTCAATCCGGCGGGCGAATTCTGCCAGCACAAGGGCAGGCGGCGCACGGTGCAATTTGGCCGTACCGCGCAAATCCAGAAATGCCTCATCAATCGAAAGCGGTTCGACCAATGGTGTGAGATCAAACATCATCTGGCGAATCTGATGCCCGACCTTGCGGTATTTCTCCATATTTGGCTTAACGAATATCGCCTGCGGGCAGAATTCAATGGCTTTGAAAGTCGGCATGGCAGAACGCACGCCGTGAATACGCGCAATATAACAGCAGGTGGAAACCACACCACGCTTGCCGCCGCCGACAATCACCGGCTTGTCACGCAGTTCAGGATTGTCGCGCTTTTCAATGGAAGCATAAAACGCATCACAATCAATATGCGCAAAGCTGAGGTCATAGAGTTCTTCATGGCGCACCAGACGCGGACTGCCGCAAGCGCTGCAGCGTGGTCTCTGTTCACTACGGCGTTTTTTCTGCACAGTCAGGCAATCGCGGCAGAAACCTGCCTGCGGATCGGCCTCAGCAAAATAACCGGAAACACCGTTGACCATCGTAAAAACCTGTATCATGATCCGAACATAAGCGGAACATTTGCACAATACAGGCAGATGATTTCAAGCGCCAGCAAATTTTATACACAATCTGCAGCGATGCAGGAGGTCGCACTTACATGGATTGGTCGTAAGCACTGTCGCCGTTCGGCAGAAAGCGCAGCGCCTGATTCATGCTCTCCGGCACATGGCCGGTGGCTTCACAAAACTGCATGAGCGTTGGTTCATGCGCCAGATAAAACTGCAAAACACCGGTCAGAAAAGCCGGTTCACCTGCGGCTTCGCGGATAGATGAGACTTCAATACCGGTGAGGGACAAAAAGCGATTCATCAGATCCGGCTGCTGCGCCAGAAAGACCAGAGCTTCAATGGCCAGATTTTCAGCATCGCTTTGATTCAAGATGGTTTTTGACATTTTATATCCGGCTGGCTTTTACGTTTTGGCAACTGTAATTGCATCTTTAGCTGTATGAAAGCTGTTTAGGAGCATTTTGGTCATTGTTCAATGCTATGCTGACGGGGTTGGAATAATCATGGTCTCTGTGTGCTGTACCCGTGCGTGGTAATTGACGTGAGCCGAAAACTACGAAATGCTGCGGCCAGCACGCGGATATATTCAGACAATGTTCTGAGTAATAAGGTATTTTTTCATGACCAAAAAAGTAATGATCGTTGAAGACAATGAGCTGAATATGAAGCTTTTCCGCGATCTGATTGAAGCCAGCGGTTATGAAACCATACGTACGCGCAATGGTCTTGAAGCTATGGATCTGGCGCGAATCCACCATCCCGACCTGATTTTGATGGATATTCAGCTGCCGGAAGTCTCCGGCCTTGAAGTTACAAAATGGCTGAAAGAAGATGACGACCTGAAAGCTATTCCGGTAATTGCCGTCACAGCCTTTGCTATGAAGGGCGATGAAGAGCGTATTCGTCAGGGCGGTTGCGAGGCCTATATTTCCAAGCCGATCTCAGTGCCGCGCTTTATTGAGACGATCAAGTCCTATCTCGGCGATCTGTAGTTACAGGATTTCGCCTTACTGAGGTGAATGATGAAAATTCCTACGTTCCGCATTGTAAGGCCGACAGATAATCCGGATGCACTGCTTCCCTTTTATCGGGATGGTTTAGGAATGACAGTTCTTGATAGTTTTCAGGATCATGACGGTTTTGACGCGATCATTATGGGGCGTGAAAATGTGCCCTATCATTTTGCATTTACACGCACCGATAAGCATCAGGCCGGTAAGGCACCAACCAAAGAGAATCTGCTGGTTTTTTATTTGCCGGATCATGCCGAGTGGGAAAATGCTGTTGAGCGTATGAAAGCGACCGGCTTTGTACCTGTGAGCGCCTTCAATCCCTATTGGGACAAGAAAGGGGTAACTTTCGAAGATCCGGACGGTTACCGTATTGTTTTGCAGCAAACAGATTGGGCGCCTTAATTACGGTTCCGACACAAATTACCAATCAGAAATGCTCTGTATTCAGACAACAAAAAACCCGGGCTGATAACAGTCCGGGTTTTTTTAATAACCGAAACCAGAATTATTTGATTTTGGTTTCTTTGAATTCGACGTGTGCCTTAGCAACTGGGTCGTATTTACGCTTTGTCATTTTTTCAGTCATTGTACGGCTGTTCTTCTTGGTTACGTAGAAGAAGCCTGTGTCTGCGGTCGACAACAGCTTGATTTTAATTGTTGTAGCCTTAGCCATAACGATATCCTGCTCTTTTAAATAATAAAACCGCCTGCTTGTCCGGCGATTTCATCCGGGTGCGGGAATTTGGCGCGACACTACGGATACACGCCGAAAAGTCAAGCCCGCTGTTTACGAACTACCAGTCTGATAAGCAGAATTATGATAAATGCTGCAAAAAAGAGTGATAAAGTGACCGGGAAACCTGTCGCTCCCAGCAAATCCATACCGACACCGGCTGCCTGAGGGCCTGCCAGCATACCGATACCATAGCAGAAAATGAACGCGGCATTGGCCGAAGCAAGCTCACGTCCCTGCAATTGCGAACCGAGATGGGCGAGGCCGACAGTGTAAAGACCGGCAACCACACCGCCCCAGATCAGCAGCAGAACTGCCATCAGATACCAGTTTGTGACAACATAAGGCAGCAGCACCATACCGGCGAAACCGATAATAGCACAAATCAGCAGCAGAATACGGCGGTCACCGATGCGGTCGGAGACGAGGCCGAGCGGAATCTGCATCAGCACATTGCCGAGACCAACCATAGTCAGCAGCAGCGCCGCATCGCCTTCATTGAGGCCGACACGCGTGCCAAAGACCGGAAACAGGGCAAAACCGCCGGTTTCCACTGCACCATAGACGAAAACCGCCATTGTCGCTGCCGGAACGGCGAAAATATAAGGCATGAAGGGAACGTGTTCACCTTCCTCAAATTCAGGGCTGTCTTTACTGGCAATCATGACAGGGAAGGCTGCCAGCGCAATGATGACGATACCGATACCAAAGGGCATGAAGCCGCCGCTGCCGATGATTGAGAACAACCACGGGCCGACTGCGAAGCCGAGCGAAAGACAGGTCGCGTATATACCAAGCACCAGTCCGCGTTTGGCCGGCGGGGCAGAGGTATTGACCCAATATTCAGACAGCACAAACAGCACTGTGAGCGCGAAATGCAAGGAAACGCGCAGTGCAAACCATGCAATAATATTCGGAAACAGATAGAAACCGAGGAAGGACAGACCGCTGATGAACAGCATCAGCATCATCGAACGTGCAACGCCCAGATAGGAGCCGATACGCGCGGATAGCGCTGCGCCAAACAGCGATGCAAGACCGGCAACAGCCGTATTTGCACCGATGGTGCTGGCTGAATAGCCACGGCTTTCCAGAAGCACACTCAGCAGCGGAATACCAAGGCCGATCGCTGCACCAACGGCACTGATCGTGGCAATGGCTGCGCCAAGAGAGCGCCATTGCGTTGGTTGAAGTACCTCTGATGCGGGTTCAGTTGAAAGATGGTCTTGCTGCATGAAACTTAAATCACCTCACGGACATGACGGCCATGCCGTTTACGATAGAACGGAACCGGATATATAGAGGACAAATCCCTGTCTTCGAGCAGGAGTTTTTCGATATCCCGCAAAATAATGCGCGTAATCGCTGCAATATTGAGATTAAAAGCTTCGGAAAAGCTCACAAATTTCAAATCAGACAATTCCGGCTCATTATAAGCAGATGATTCTATAGCGCTTATGTCAGCCGGATTGTGGTTTCGGGCAGGGAGCTCCGGGCTGATTTCATCCAGAAAACTGGCAAAGAAACGCGCATCATAGCGGCGCACATGACCGGGCGGGGTGATCGCGCGCGCCACATAGCGCAGCTGCGATAAATCGGGCAGATGATTGCTGCGGGCAAAACCTGTCCACGGATGTGTTTGCGCATCATCATGCGGCGTACCGAGCAACAGGCCGGTTTCCTCATAGGTTTCGCGTATTGCAGTCATGGCAAGCGCACGCGCGCGCTGTGTGCTGGCGCGCTTGCCAAGCCCTGCCAGCAATTTGGCTTCATCCTGCGGCCTGAGGCTGTTGGCAGCAATAATTCTGCCGTCCTGCGCTTCTGTACCGCCGCCGGGGAAGACAAACATATCCGGCATGAAATGCATCGCACGGGCGCGGCGCCCCATGAGAATACGCGGCTCATTGCCGTTGCGGTCGATAAGGATGAGTGAGGCAGCATCACGCGGCCGTATAATGCGGGATGCTGCGGTGCCCTGATTACTCAAAGCTGTCGCATCATCCGGCCGGTGCATATCCTGTAAAGCGTGGTCTGTTTTATGTCCTGACATTTGCGTCAGATATATTCCTGCTGACTTTCTTTATCAAAGCCATGCATATAGAGCGCCCATTGCAGGCCGATGGTGGCACCTTTGATCGGTTGCAGCAGCACCAGTGACATCAGAATGGTCACCGGCCCCCAGATAGCCAGATGCCCCCAGAGTGACAGGCCGCCCATATTTTCCACCATCATGAACAGCGCGACGACGACGTGGCCGACAATCAGCACGGTCAGATAGGCAGGCAGATCATCGGCGCGCTGCGGTGTGTAATCTTCATTACAGACAGAGCAATTGGCGACCGGACGCAGGAAGGAGCGGAACAATTTGCCGTCACCGCAATGCGGGCAGCGGGAAAGAAAACCGCGCTGCATGGCTTGTCCCAACGGGCGCGGGGTGCGGGCGGGTTTTGTCTTCTCGCCGCCGAAAACCTGCGTTTCCGTCTGTGTCAGGGTCTGATCGCTGCTCATCATCGTCTCCCAATACCTGTGTCGGGGTTATCTTTTGCTTTTACGCGAAATATGGGCTGGTTTGCCTCTGGCCGGACCGCCGGTGCGGGATTTCCCCGCCTTGCGGCTGAATTTGGTAGCTTTGTGATGCGATTGCAAGGATGCAGGCAGCAAACGCGGTTCTGTCAGCATTTCAAAACGCAGTGCTCCGGCAACCGGCTGCGCTTCAACCAGCCGTACTTCCACACTGTCGCCAAGACGATAGCCTTTGCCTGACCGTTCACCGGCGACAGAATGACCGGCTTCATCATAGTGATAATATTCCCGGCCCAAAGTGGAAATGGGAATAAAGCCGTCGGCACCATATGTCGCAAGGGTCACAAACAGACCGGCTTTGGTCACACCCTGCACACGCGCCTGAAACTCATTGCCAACCTGTTCGGCCAGATGATGGGCGATCAGACGATCTGTCGTTTCACGCTCGGCCAGCATGGCGCGGCGCTCTGTCTGGGAAATGCTGAGCGCAATGGCAGGCAATTCGCCAATCTCGTCATTGCTCAGACCATCGGGTCCCAGATTGAGCGCGCGGATCAGTGCACGGTGGACGATCAAGTCAGCATAACGGCGGATCGGGGAGGTGAAATGCGCGTAATGGCGCAGATTCAAACCGAAATGGCCGATATTGTCGGTATTATATTCAGCCTGACTTTGCGAGCGCAGCACCACCTGATTGACCAATTCTTCATGGTCTGTACCCCGAACACGGGACAAAATGCCGTTGAACTGGCTCGGGCGCAGTTCCGCGCCGCGGGCAAGGCTGATTTCCAGTGTTTTGAGGAAGTCACGCAGGGATTCCTGCTTGGTCAGCGACGGCAGATCATGAATACGGTAGATCAGCGGCTGATTTTTGGCTTCCAGTGTTTCAGCGGCGGCGACATTGGCCTGAATCATAAATTCTTCAATGAGCTTATGTGCATCGAGCCGGTCAGGCACAATAACTTTCAGCACCTGTCCCTGATCGTCGAGGATCAGTTTCTTCTCCGGCAGATCAAGCTCAAGTGGCTCGCGCTTGTCGCGGGCTTTTTTCAGCGCCGCATAGGCCCTCCACAGTGGCTTCAGGCTGATATCAATAACGCGTTCGGTCTTCTCATCCAGAGCGCCGTCAATGGCCGCCTGTGCCTGTTGATAGGCGAGGCGGGCAACCGAGCGCATCATGATACGGTGAAAGCTGTGCGAGCGTTTGCGGCCATCTGCGCCGATGATGATGCGCACCGCCATGGCCGGACGGTCAACACCTTCACGCAGCGAGCACAGATCATTGGAAATGCGCTCCGGCAGCATCGGCACCACGCGGTCAGGGAAATAGACCGAATTGCCGCGCTTCAGTGCTTCATGGTCGAGCGAGGAGCCGTGCTGCACATAATGGCTGACATCGGCAATCGCCACGACAATGACAAAGCCGCCTTCATTGGCCGGATCAGTGTCCGGTTCGGCAAAAACCGCATCGTCATAGTCTTTAGCGTCAGCCGGATCGATGGTGACGAGCGGCAGTGAGCGCCAGTCCTCACGATGCGCCATTGTTGCAGGCTTGGCATTTTCCGCCTGCTCAATCGCTCTTTCAGGGAAAATATGCGGAATTTCATATTCGTGAATCGCAATCATCGACAGCGCTTTTTCACTGCCGATTGAGCCGATCACCTGTTCAATCTTGCCCTGCGGCAGGCCAAAGCGGCTTTTCTGATGCGGGATCGCTTCAACCAGATCACCCGGTTCAGCCCCGTTCAAATATTGCGCATCAATGCTGATTTCATTCTGTTTGCGGTTGACCGGCTCAAGACGGTATTCGCCGCTCTGCAGCTGGCGTAAAACACCAAGCACGGCATTATCGCGTTTTTCCAGTTTTTTGATAACGCGGCCGGTATAGGGCGCAGCACTTTTATCAGAACTGGCAAAGATTTTGGCCAGAACCTGATCGCCGACGCCAACTGTCGGGCCTTTATCCTTATGTGTCCGGCGCAGCAGTACCAGCGGCGCTGCTGTTTCACCATTCCACTCAATCGGACGTGCAATCAAGCCGCCATCACTGTCGCGACCGGTAATGGTCAGCGGAGCAATCGGAGGCAGGGTATTCGGGCGTGACAGTTTCTTGGCGCGCTTTTCCACCTGTCCGTCATCGGCCAGTTCACGCAAAATATCTTTGAGATAAATGCGGGCATCACCCTTGAGATTGAATGCCTTGGCGATATCACGCTTGGCAGCGCGATCCGGATTTTCAGTGATGAAAGTGAGGATATCTTCCTTCGTCGGAAGATAGGCTTCCGAGAGCGGCTTCACTTTGGATTTACCGGAAAAGCTCTTGTTGTTTTTTGCGCCCTTCTGGTTTTTTTGTTTGCCTGAGCCGCTGTTACGGTCAGAAGAAGGGTCTATTCTGCGAGCCAATCCGGTCATCCTTAATATTTACTTTTCATAAAGTCCTGAAAACTCTTTAAAGCATTTCAGCACAGAATGGAAACATTTGCTGTGCCTGCGCTGATGCAAATAAAAAGGGCACCATAGTAACTATGGTGCCCTCTGTGTTACGTGCTTTGTGCTGCTTATTCAGCGGCATCCGCTTTTTTAGGTTTAGCGGCTGCTTTAGTCGCAGTCTTTTTAGCTGCCGGCTTTTTGGCTGCTGCCTTTTTTACCGGTTTGGCTTCATCATCCGCAGCCTTGGCTTTGGTTGTCTTCTTCGGAGCAGCCGGTTTTTTCGGTGCGGCTTTCTTCGTGGTCTTCTTGGCAGAACCGGCTTTCGCTGTAATCAGCTCCAGCGCTTCTTCCATTGTCACTGTTGCCGGATCTTTGCCCTTTGGCAGCGTGGCATTAACCTTGCCCCAATTGACATAAGGGCCGTAACGGCCGTCACGCACTGTAATTGAACCGCCATCCGGATGATCGCCGAGTGTCGCAAGCGCAGCCGGTGTGGCACGGGTACGACCGCCTTTAGCGGCTTTCTCCGCCAGTACAGTCACAGCGCGGTTGATGCCGATCTCAAACACATCCTCAATGCTGTCCACATTGGCGAAAGCGCCGTCATGGGCAATGTAAGGACCGTAACGGCCGAGGCTTGCGGTGATCATCTTGCCGCTTTCCGGATGCGGACCCACATCGCGCGGCAGATTGATAAGCTGCAAGGCTTTTTCCAGATCAAGTTCAGCCAGTGACCAGCCTTTCGGCAGGCTGGAGCGCTTGGCTTCCTTGCCTTCGCCGCGCTGGATATACGGGCCGAAACGGCCGGTACGCGCAGTGATATCTTCACCGGTTGCCGGATCCTGACCAAGCACTTTTGGCTCATCAGATGCAGCTGCCGCATCACCTTCACCTTCACCACCAAGCTGACGGGTGAATTTGCACTCCGGATAGTTGGAGCAACCGACGAAAGCGCCATATTTGCCGAGCTTCAGCGAGAGATTGCCGGTGCCGCAGGTCGGGCAGATACGCGGATCCATACCGTCGCCGCGATCAGGGAAGGCAAGGGCGGAAAGCTGCTCATTGAGTGCATCCAGCACATTGGTAACGCGCAGTTCTTTAGTGCTGTCGACATTGCCGGAGAAATCCTGCCAGAAGTCGCGCAGCACGTCTTTCCATGCCAGTTTGCCATCGGAAATCAGATCGAGCTTTTCTTCCAGCGCAGCGGTGAAATCATATTCCACATAGCGCTCAAAGAAGCTTTCAAGGAAAGCGGTGACCAGACGGCCTTTGGCCTGCGGGATCAGCTTGCGCTTATCCATTGTGACATAATCGCGGTCACCCAGAGTTTTCAGCGTTGCAGCATAAGTCGACGGGCGGCCAATGCCGAGCTCTTCCATGCGCTTGATGAGCGATGCTTCGGAATAGCGCGGAGGCGGTTCAGTCGAATGCTGGGTTGCGTCGATTTTCTCGCGCTTCAGTGTCTCACCGGCATTGATCTGCGGCAGACGTGCGCTGTCCTCGTCTTCATCTTCTTCTTCGCGGTGATCCGTATAGGCCGCGAGGAAGCCGTTGAAGCGGACAACCGAACCATTGGCACGCAACACGGCCGAACGGGCACCGTTTTTGGCTTCAATATCAACGACTGTGCGCTCAATATCAGCAGGCTGCATCTGACTGGCGATAGCGCGTTTCCAGATCAACTCATAAAGGCGAGCCTGATCATCATCGAGATATTTGCGTACTTCTTTCGGATGACGGCTGAAATCGGTCGGACGCACCGCTTCGTGCGCTTCCTGAGCGTTTTTCGCTTTAGTGGAATAGTAACGCGGCTTTTCCGGCACATAATTATCGCCGAATGTCTGGCCGATTGCTTTGCGCGCTGCGGAAATTGCTTCCGGTGCCATTTGCACACCGTCAGTACGCATATAGGTAATCAGACCGGTGGTTTCACCACCAAGTTCAATACCTTCATAGAGGCGCTGCGCAACCTGCATAGTGCGCGATGCGGAGAAGCCGAGCTGACCGCTGGCGGCCTGCTGCAAGGTGGAGGTGGTGAATGGCGGGCCCGGATTGCGCTTGGTCGGCTTGGCATCAACGCTCATGACATTGAAGGCCGCGCTTTCCAGCATGGTGCGGATGGCACTTGCCTGCTCTTCATTTTTAATGTCGAGCTTGCCGAGTTTTTTGCCGTCAACAACAGTCAGGCGGGCAGTGAAATTATCGCTGCGCGGTGTCTGGAGCAGGGCGGCAATATTCCAGTATTCTTCACGGATGAAGCGTTCGATCTCGGTTTCACGGTCACAAACGAGGCGCAGTGCAACCGACTGCACACGGCCAGCCGAGCGCGAACCCGGCAATTTGCGCCACAGAACCGGCGACAGTGTGAAGCCTACGAGATAGTCGAGCGCACGGCGTGCCAGATAAGCATCCACCAGCGGCACGTCGATTTCACGCGGATTGGCCATGGCTTCGAGCACAGCATTTTTGGTAATGGCATTGAAGACCACACGTTTGACCGGTTTGGAGCCGAGCACTTTTTTCTGACGCAGCACGTCCAGAACATGCCACGAAATTGCTTCCCCTTCGCGATCAGGGTCAGTTGCCAGAATCAGTTCGTCGCTTTCCTTGACCGCTTTGGCGATCTCGGAAAGACGTTTGGAAGAGGCCGCATCGACCTCCCAGCTCATGGCAAAATCTTCATCAGGACGAACAGAGCCGTCTTTTGCAGGCAAATCGCGGACATGACCGAAAGAGGCCAGAACCTTATAGCCTGAGCCTAGATATTTATTGATTGTTTTGGCCTTGGCGGGCGATTCAACGACAACGACATTCATATTGCGGGTCCAGATTAACGTACACAGCCGGATATGCCCGGATTGCGCCAGTATTGAAAATCATCAGGCTGGCAGGATATTTGTCATTCAAATGAACAGCGAAATCAGATTGGTCAAGAGCAAGCCACTGTTTTTTACGCAAAACAACGACAGGTTGACATTGTTTATTTTGTAATCATAGGTTGATTTCAGGCATTGTACATATCAAATTTGTCTGTTCCGGTTGCAATAGAATGACATTTTATTTGGTTCTTTCATTTATATATTTAGGCTTAAGGCGGGCTCATGAAGGCAGATAAAGAGAAGTCCTATCATGAAATCATTTATGTTCATGATAAACTACTGGAATTACGTCATATTGCTCAGTCCAACCACTATCCGATGCTGGCTTATTTCATTGAAATGGCATGGGTTGAGGCATCAGATGTTTTGCGCAGCCAGTCAGGCCGGATGACGAAAAACTGATTACTGTGAGGGCAAAAGCGCAACCAGACCATTGTCGCTGCGTTGCAACTGCCCCGCGAGATCAAGCTCCAGCAATGCCAGATGCACGGCAGAGGCACTGAGACCTGTGTGGCGGATAATCACATCCGCTGAGACGGGGGTGTTGCTGAGAGCGTTGCGGATACGCTCATGATCATTGTGTGCCGGAGCAGGATTTTTACCGGTATCAAAACCGGTGCTTGCCGGTTGTTTCATCAAAATCTGTGCTGTGTCTTGATTGAACAAGGCTCCGGCCTGCATTTGTGCCGTACCGTCCTTACGTAGCATCGGCTCCAGCGCAACCAAAATATCCTGTGCTTCGGTGAGCATGATAGCGCCGTTTTTGAGCAGGGAGTTCGCACCATTCGCACGCGGATCGAGCGGCGAACCGGGTACAGCGAATACCAATCTGCCCATTTCTGCAGCCAGTCGTGCGCTGATGAGCGAGCCGGAACGCTGTGCCGCTTCAATCACTGCAAGCCCGAGCGACAGGCCGGCGATGATGCGGTTGCGGCGCGGAAAGTCCTGCGCGCGTGGCACCCAGCTCATCGGCATTTCAGTAATAATGACCCCGCCATTATCAATGATCTGGTCGAGCAGCGGAATATTTTCCGGCGGATAGGGGTGGTCAAGCCCGCCTGCCAGAACGGCAATCGTACCGGTCTCAAGGCTGGCTTTGTGCGCCGCCGTATCAATGCCGCGCGCAAAGCCGGAAACGATGGCGCAGCCGGATTG
Organism: Pseudochrobactrum sp. AO18b; assembly: GCF_000409565.1. Lineage (NCBI taxonomy): Bacteria > Pseudomonadati > Pseudomonadota > Alphaproteobacteria > Hyphomicrobiales > Brucellaceae > Pseudochrobactrum > Pseudochrobactrum sp. AO18b. Next base: position 210 of record NZ_ANNO01000473.1, on the reverse strand, counting down.
CCCGAGATCGCGAACCAGCTGGCTTGTGAAGGCGCAGGCCGTGGCGGAAGCATTACGTGCACCGACAATCGCCACCGGCGGCTTGCTGAACAGCGTTGTATCTCCAAGCACAGTTACCAGTGGCGGAGGATTGAGGATTTGTCTGAGATAGGGCGGGTATTCCGGCTCGCCCATTCCGATAAGTTTGGCACCGGCGCGTTCTATCGCTTC